>JANOEG010000082.1:0-39245 GCA_031413095.1 Burkholderiales bacterium
CAGCCGCTGGCGCCAGCGGCGCGGTGGGAGGGCGCCGAGCGCATCGAGCGCGCGCTCGATGCCGGCCGTGGCCTGCTGCTGCGGACGCCGCAACACGGCGCCTTCGAGGTCCTAGCGCAGTCCAAAGCCGAGCGCTTTGGCGCGCGCCAGCCGATGCTGGCGCTGTACCGGCCGGCGCGGCAGGCCTGGTTGCGCGAACTCGAAGAAACGGCGCGCAACCGGCCCGGCCTGCTCACCGCACCGGCCTCGCTGGCCGGTGTGCGGCAGATGCTGCGCGCGCTGCGCCAGGGCCAGACCGTGGGGCTGTTGCCGGATCAGGTGCCGCCCGATGGCATGGGTGTGTGGGCGCCGTTTTTCGGCCAGCGTGCGTACACGATGACCCTGGCCGACAAGCTTTCACAGCAGACCGGCGCGCCGATGTTGTTGATGTTGGGCGAGCGGCTGCCGCAGGCGCAGGGCTGGCGCATTCGCGTTTTCGACATGCCGGAGGCGTTGCCGGATCTGAAGACTTTCGGCGGCGATGACGCCGCGCATCAGGTGGCCTGCGCGGCAGTGATGAACCGCGCGATGGAGTTCCTGATTCGACAGTGCCCGGAGCAGTACTTGTGGGGCTATCACCGCTTCAGGGGCCCTCGCGGAACATGAGTTTCGGTGCCCGCATCGCCATCGGATTGCTCTGGCTCGTGCATTGGCTGCCGGCGAGTTGGCAGTCCGGCATCGGTGCGCTCGTCGGCGCATTTGCGTATCGCCTGGCTGCGGGCCGCAGGCGTATCGCACGGCGCAACCTCGAGTTGTGTTTGCCGGCGCTGGACACACGCGCGCGCGAACGGTTGGTGCGAGACCACTTCCGCTGGTTGGGCAGAAGCATCGTCGAGCGCGGCCTGCTTTGGTACGCGCCGCGCGAACGCGTGATGGGTCTGATCGAAGTGCAGGGTGACGTGAAGTTTGCCGAGCGCAGCGAAGTGCCGGTGATGTGGCTGGTGCCGCATTTCATGGCCCTTGAAGCCGCTGCCACGGCGGTGCAGTTGTTCCAGTCGCGGCGCGGCGCGACGATCTACCAGAAGCAGAGCAACGTGGTGTTCGATACGGCGGTGCGCGCCGGACGCGAGCGCTTTGGCGACTCGGCTCTGTTCTCGCGCAAGGACAGCGCCAAGCCGCTGATCCGCGCCATCCGTCGGGACAAGCTCGGTTTCTTCAACCTGCCCGACATGGACTTCGGTAGGAAGGACGCCGAGTTCGTGCCCTTCTTCGGCGTGCCGGCGGCGACGCTGGTCGCGCCGGCACGCATGGCCAGGATGCTCGGCATGGTGGTGCAGCCGGTGGTCGCCGAGATGCGCGAAGGTGGCGGCTGGCGCGTCACCTTCCACGAGCCGTGGCAAGGGTGGCCGACCGACGATCCGGTCGCCGACACGCTGCGCCTGAACCAGTGGATCGAGGCCGAGGTGCGCCGTCACCCGGCGCAGTACCTGTGGGTGCACAAGCGCTTCAAGACGCGGCCGGTGGGCGAAGCTGGTTTGTATTGAGGCTCGATAATGCGCGCTCCATGCGATTGCCCTTCACGAAAATGCAAGGCGCGGGCAACGACTTCGTCGTGCTCGACGCCACACGCGCACCGATCGAACTGACGTTGGAGCAGGTACAGCGCCTCGGTGACCGGCGCTTCGGCGTCGGCGCCGATCAGATCCTCGTCGTCGAGAAGAGCACCACGCCGGGCATCGATTTCCGCTACCGCATTTACAACGGTTTTTCCGGCGACGAGGTCGAGCATTGCGGCAACGGCGCGCGCTGCTTCGTGCGCTATGTGCGCGACAAGGGCCTGACCGACAAGACGACGGTGCGTGTCGAGACGGTGAACAACCTGCTCGAGCTGCACTGGCGTGGCGATGGCCGTGTGACGGTCGACATGAACACACCGGTGTTCGACTTGGAACGCGTGCCGTTCGATGCCAGTGGCTTGACGCCGCGCGAGGTCAACGGTTTCGCGCTCTGGCCCGTCAACTTCGACGGTCGCACCATCGAACTCGCCGTGCTGTCGATGGGCAACCCGCATGCGGTGTGCCGCGTCGATGACCTGAACCAGGCGCCGGTGGCGACGCTGGGGCCGCTGATCGAGCACCACGCGCGCTTTGAGCAAAAGGTCAACGCTGGCTTCATGCAGTTGATCTCGCGGCGCGAGATCGCGCTGCGTGTTTATGAGCGCGGCGCCGGTGAAACGCTGGCCTGCGGCACCGGTGCTTGCGCGGCGGTGGTGGCTGGTGTGCGTGCCGGCTGGCTCGATGCCAACGTCGACGTGCACACGCGTGGTGGGTTGCTGACGATAGAGTGGGCTGGCGGTGACTCGCACGTGTTCATGACCGGCCCGGCCGAAACGTCTTTTGAGGGAGAGATCGAACTGTGACCACTGCTGTGCCGCAAGGCATTACCGAGAACGACATTGCCGAGTACCTGGCGCACACACCGGCGTTTTTCGAGCGCCACGCCGAGTTGCTGGCGTCGATCCAGCTGCAAAGCCCGTTCGGCCAGCGCGCGGTGTCGTTGCAGGAGCGGCAGATGGAAATGCTGCGCGACCGCATCAAGGGCCTGGAAAAGAAGATCGTCGAGATGATCCGCAATGGCCAGGACAACGTCGCCATTGCCGACCGCCTGCACCGCTGGACCCGCGCGTTGATGCTCACGCCCGATGCGTCGCAACTGCCCGAGGTGCTGCTGCGCGAGTTGCAGCAGCAGTTCCTGGTGCCGCGCGCTGGCCTGCGCATGTGGGGTGTGGATTCCGCCTATGCAGACCTGCCGCAAGCGGCAGTGGTGAGCGATGACGCCAAGTCTTTTGCCGCCGATCTTGCGCAGCCCTATTGCGGCGCCAACACGGGCACCGAGGCCGTGCGCTGGATGAGCGCGGCCGAGGGCGACAGTGCCCATGTGGCCTCGCTCGCGCTGGTGCCGCTGCGCCGGTCGAATGCGGACCCGGTGTTCGGCCTGCTCGCGCTCGGCTCGCCCGACCCGACGCGCTACAGCGCCGACATGGCGACCGATTTCCTGGCGCGATTGGGCGAGGTCGCGGGGGCCGCGCTGTCGCGCTTGTTGCCGCATCCGGCGTGAAGCCAGAAGAGGGCGCCGCCGCAGTGGCGCCCGCGCTGGCGTCGGAGTTGAGCGCATACCTGCGGCACCTCGAGGTCGAGCGCCGTCTGGCCGTACGCACACGCGAGATGTATGCGGCCGATTTGCGCCGGCTGCAGATGAGCGCGCACGCCGACGGCGTGGCGCTCGAACAGGTGCAACCGCACCATGTGCGCGGCTGGATGGCCAGACTGCACCGCGGCGGCCTGGCGCCACGCAGCATCGCGATGATGTTGTCGGCGTGGCGTGGGTTGTACCGCTGGTGGGGCGAGCAAGGCACGGTGGCCAGCAACCCGGTGGCGGGGGTGCGCGCGCCGAAGGCTGCCAAGCCGCTGCCAAAGGCGCTGTCGGTCGATCATGCAGTGGCATTGGCCAACCACACGCCAGACGGCGACAGCACGGCGGACAAGCGGCTGGCCGCACGCGACCACGCCATCGTCGAGCTGCTCTACGGCTGCGGCTTGCGCGTCGGTGAGTTGACCGGGCTGGACCTGCGCGCCGGCCGCGACGCTGCCGGCTGGATCGATGCCGCGGACGCCACCGCGCATGTGCTCGGCAAAGGCAGCAAGCGGCGCAGCGTGCCCGTGGGCCGTGCGGCGCTACAGGCGCTGGCCGCCTGGGCGGCAGTGCGCGACGAACTTGCCAAGCCGCACGAGCCGGCGCTGTTCGTCAGCCGGCGCGGCACGCGGCTCGGTGTCGGCCAGTTGCGCTCGCGCCTGAAGCAGGTGGCCGTCGCCGCTGGCGTGCCAACGCATGTGCATCCGCACATGCTGCGCCACAGTTTTGCATCTCACCTGCTGCAGTCCAGCGGTGACCTGCGCGCGGTGCAGGAACTGCTCGGCCATGCCAACATCGCGACGACGCAGGTCTACACGCGGCTGGACTTCCAGCACCTGGCCAAGGTCTATGACGCTGCGCACCCGCGGGCGAAGAAGCGCAGCGGCTGAGCTGGACTACTTCGCGCCCTCGCGGTTGGCGGCGATGGCGATGTCGCTGCCTTTCTCGGCCTTGTTCACATGCACTTGCAGCGAGCTCTTGGCCTTCTCGTCGACCAAGGTCAGTGATGCGCCTTCGTTGTGGCTCATGTCCATGAACTGCTTGCCTTCAGACATGGCCTTCAACTTGTCGCGGTAGAAGGCGGCCACCTTGTCCGGCGCGTCGTCGCTGTGCAGCCCCATCTGCAGGGTGCTGCTGGTGCCGCTGACGAGGCGCATCGACGAGCCTTCGGTCGGCTTGCTGCCGGGGTAGAACGGCAGGCCCAGATCGGCTTCGCTGATCTTCGCGTTGCCCATTTCCATCTGCGTCGTCTTGCCCGACGCGTCGGTGGTGCTCATCTTCATGCCGCCTTGCGACAGGTCGACCTTGGCGGTGCTGCCGTCCTTGGCCATCGACGACTCGATGGCCTTCTCGACCATCTTTTCGCTGGTTTTTTCCTGTACCTTGCCGCAGCTGGTGAGCGACAGTGCGAGCAGTGCAACGAGGGGTACCACGGGTACTGAGGCGAGGCGATTCATGGTCGTCCTCCAGGGTTGTGGAGTGCCGATGGTCTGCCCGCGCGGCAGCCCCGGCCATCCCTATGCTGCGCCCGGCGGCACGCATCGGACAATGCCGGTCATGAAATCGATCCGCTTGCGCGAAGGCAAGGAGCGCTCGCTCTTGAAGCGCCATCCCTGGGTGTTTGCCGGCAGCGTCGATCGCGGCGGCGGGGACAGCGGCGAGACGGTGCGCGTGGAGAGCAGCGATGGCCGCTTTCTCGCCTGGGCGGCGTACAGCGCGCGCTCGCAGATCCGCCTGCGCGCCTGGAGTTTCGACGAGGCCGAGCGCATCGATGCCGCGTTCTTCGAGCGTCGTGTGGCGGCGGCCGTGGCGTTGCGTGCGCGCATGGCGATTCAAAGCGACGGCGTGCGGCTGATTCACGGTGAGGCGGACGGGCTGCCGGGGTTGATCGTCGACCGCTACGCCGACACGCTGGTAGCGCAGTTCCTGTCTGCCGGCAGCGAGCGCTGGAAGGCGGAAATCGCGGATGCGTTGCTCGCGGTCACTGGCTGCACGCGGCTGTACGAGCGTTCGGACTCCGGCGTGCGCAAGTTGGAGGGGCTGGCCGCCGTCACGGGCTGGCTGCGTGGCGACGGCGACACCGGCGTGACGATCCGCGAGCACGGCTGGCAGCTCACGCTCGACGTGCACGAAGGCCACAAGACCGGCTTCTACCTCGACCAGCGCGACAACCGCGCGCGCTTTGCGCAATGGGTCCAACAGTTCGGCGCGCAGCGCGTGCTCAACTGCTATTGCTACACGGGCGGGTTTTCGGTGGCGGCGTTGGCAGGTGGTGCTGCGCAGGTGGTCAGCGTCGATTCCTCCGCGCCGGCCCTCGAACGCGCCCGCGCGAATGTGGCTGGCAACGGTTTCGACGCCTCACGCACCGAGTTCGCCGACGCCGACGTCAACGCCTACCTGCGCGCGCAGCTCGAAGCTGGCACGAGCTTCGACGCGATCGTGCTCGACCCGCCCAAGTTCGCGCCGACGGCCGCGCACGCCGAGCGCGCCGCTCGCGCCTACAAGGACATCAATCGCCTGGCCTTGAAGCTTCTTGCGCCGGGCGGCCTGTTGCTGACGTTCTCCTGCTCCGGAGGCGTCGGCGCCGAGCTGTTCCACAAGATCGTCGCCGGAGCCGGCATCGACGCCGGTGTCGATGCGGCGCTGATCGCGCGGCTCGAAGCCGCCTGCGATCACCCGACGACGCTGTGGTTTCCCGAGGGCGAGTACCTCAAGGGCCTGGCCTTGCTGAAGCGATAGCGCGCACGTCGATGCGCGTGTCGAACTTGGCGCGCTTGGTGGCGAAGAACGTCTTCACGTTGCGCACGTTGGCGTGCTGCGTGAACAGGCGGGCGGCCGCGTTGTTGTAGGCGGCCATGTCGGCCACCCAGAGCACAAGCACGAAATCAGGGCCGGGGCTGACGCGCCAACACTGTTGGACCGCAGCGTCGGCGACCGCGATGGCTTCGAACGCATCCAGATGCTCAACGCCCTGGCGGTCGAGCTGCACTTCCACCAGCGCCTGCAAGCCGCCGACCACCGACGGCGCGAGCAGCGCCACCCTGCGCTCGATGACGCCGTCGTCCGCAAGTCGCCGCACGCGCCGCAGGCCGGTGGCTGCCGACACGCTCACGGCGGCCGCGAGGTCCTGGTTGGTCAGTGAAGCATCGCCCTGCAGCAGCTCCAGCAAACGGAGATCGATCTCATCAAGCGAAATCATTAGCCAGAAAATATGTTGTTGAAGAAAGTTTATTCCACTAAAAGCAGTTGATGAAATTTTATTTCTAGAAGGCGTTAATTATTGATCGCATGCTTCGATCGACAGTGCCTACGCTTCGCTCTTTCATCCCCTCCACGCAACGAGAGACATCAACACCATGTGCGGCATCGTCGGCGCGGTCAGCGCGCGAAACATCGTCCCGATCCTGGTCGAAGGCCTGAAGCGGCTCGAATACCGCGGCTACGACTCCTGCGGCGTCGCCGTGCACCAGGGCGGTCAGTTGCGGCGCGCCCGCAGCACCGCCCGCGTGGCCGAGCTCGAAGCACAGGTGGCCGCCGAGAAGATCGACGCCGGCACCGGCATCGCCCACACGCGCTGGGCCACGCATGGCGCGCCGGCGGTGGCCAACGCGCACCCGCACTTTTCGCCCGGCGCGCGCGCCGCGACCGACGCCGAGGGGCGCATCGCGCTGGTCCACAACGGCATCATCGAAAACCACGACGAGCTGCGCGCCGAGCTGCAAGCCAAGGGCTTCGTCTTCACCAGCCAGACCGACACCGAGGTCATCGCGCACCTGGTGGCCGAGCTCTACCAGGGCGATCTGTTCGAGGCGGTGCAGCAGGCCGTGCCGCGTTTGAAAGGCGCGTTCGCGATTGCCGTGTTCTGCCGCGACGAGCCGCACCGCGTGGTCGGCGCGCGCGAAGGCTCGCCGCTGGTGCTCGGCGTGGGCGAGGGTGAGACTTTTCTGGCCAGCGACGCGATGGCGCTGGCCGGCGTCACCGACCGCATCGTCTACCTCGAAGAGGGCGATGTCGTCGATGTGCAGATGGGCAAGCACTGGATCGTCGGCCGAAGTGAAGGACGGGCTGACGGCAACCTGCGCCCGGTCGATCGCCCGGTGCGCGTCGTGCAGGCGCACAGCGGCGCGGCCGACCTCGGCCCCTATCGCCACTACATGCAGAAAGAAGTCTTCGAGCAGCCGAAGGCGATCGCCGACACGCTCGACGCGGTGCAGAATGTCAGCCCCGAACTGTTCGGCGACGGCGCGTACTCGGCCTTCAAGGCCATCGACCAGGTGCTGATCCTGGCCTGCGGCACGAGCTACTACGCGGGCCTGGTGGCCAAGCAATGGATCGAGTCGATCGCCGCGATTCCGACGCATGTCGAGATCGCCAGCGAATACCGCTACCGCGACAGCGTGCCCAACCCGCGCACGCTGGTCGTCACCATCACCCAGAGTGGCGAGACGGCTGACACCCTTGCCGCGTTGAAACACGCCCGCTCGCTCGGCATGACGACGACGCTGACGGTGTGCAACGTCGCCACCAGCGCGATGGTGCGCGAATGCAAGTTCGCCTACCTCACCCGCGCCGGCGTTGAAGTGGGCGTGGCCTCGACCAAAGCCTTCACGACGCAACTCGTCGGCCTGTACCTGCTGGCGCTCGCGTTGGCGCAGACGCGCGGCCGCCTCACCGACGCACAGGAACACGAGCAGTTGAAAGCGCTGCGCCACTTGCCGACGGCGGTGCAGGCCGTGCTCGCGCTCGAGCCGCAGATCGTGGCCTGGTCACAGGCCTTCACGAGCAAGGAGCATGCGCTGTTCCTCGGCCGCGGCCTGCACTACCCGGTGGCACTCGAAGGCGCGCTGAAGTTGAAGGAGATCAGCTACATCCACGCCGAGGCCTACCCAGCCGGCGAGTTGAAGCACGGCCCGCTGGCGCTCGTCACGTCGGCGATGCCGGTGGTGACGATCGCGCCCAACGACAAGCTGCTCGAAAAGCTGAAGAGCAATCTGCAGGAGGTGCGCGCCCGAGGCGGCGAGCTCTACGTATTTGCCGATGCCGACACGCGCATCGAAAACGCGCCGGGCATGCATGTCATCCGTATGCCCGAGCACTACGGGCCCTTGAGCCCTATCCTGCACACGGTGCCGCTGCAGTTGCTGGCGTATCACACGGCGGTGGCGCGAGGCACCGATGTCGACAAGCCGCGCAACTTGGCGAAGAGCGTCACCGTCGAGTGACGTGCACTTTGTTCGAAAGCGCGCGTTTGGCGACGATCCGCCCAGGACTCGAACCTACCCGATCAACGGATCGATCTCATCATGTGAGCGCGATGGCGAACTGGCCGACTGGGCCCCGTCACCCACAGTCTCGCCGATGACGCGGTTGCGCCCTTCGCGCTTGGCGCGGTAGAGCAGCGCATCGGCCCGCGCCACGGCCTGTTCGAAGGACTCGTCGGGCCGGCTCGCGACCACACCGGCACTGATGGTCACCGCGAGACCTGGAGACAGGGCTTGCCAGTCATGCAACTCGACCTCGCGGCGCAGGCGTTCCGTGGCTGCACACGCGGCGGCCAGGCCGGTGTGCGGCAGCAGCAGGGCGAACTCCTCGCCGCCCCAGCGGCCGATGCGGTCGAGTCCGCGCAGACCGGCGCCGAGCACCGCGGCCACACGCTGCAACGCCCGGTCACCGACGACGTGCGAGTGCTTGTCGTTGACCTCCTTGAAGTGGTCGATGTCCACCATCACCATGGACAGCTCAGGCGCCCCAGACCGCAACTCTGCCCAGCTCGAGTCGAGAGCCCGGCGATTGAGCACGCCGGTGAGCGAATCCGTGCTCGCCAGCCGGCGGATGTCCTCGACGCGGCGCAAGAGCCCATCGTTTGCTTCGCGCAGTTCGGTGTTGTGCAGGCGCAGCGTCTGCGCCGTCACCTGGCGCACGAGGCCGGCGACTTGCGTGTCCAGCAAGGCCAGCGTGTTGCGCGTCAGCCGAGCATGCAATTCGGCCAGCAAAGTCAGCGCTCGGGCGTCGCCGCCGCACAGCTGCTCGGCGCGCCAAAGATCATGCAGGCTTGGAAGGGGGCGCTGCGCGCTGGGGCCCGGCATGTCGCGCTCCAACAGCTGCCGCGCCCTGGTGGCAGCACCTTGCGCACCGGCGCGGTCGCCGCTGCGATCAAGTGCTCGTGCCAACTCGAGCTGCGCCGCGCCAACCGCTGCCACTGGAAAGTCGCCGCTCTCGGCCAGCGCCGCCTCGAGTTGGCGGCGGCCGTCGTCGTAGCGGCCTGAGCGCCACGCAACGCCTCCGATCGCGTGGCCGGCCAGGAAGCGCAACCAGGGCGAAGGCAGCGCGGCCAGTCGGGCGGACAACTCGCCGACCACGGCTGCGGCGTCTTCCAGCAGCCTCGCCGCGGCCTCCGGGGCGATGCCGACAAGGTCATCGTGGGCACGAAGACTGGTCTCGACGAAGTTTGCCTGTGACATCGTCAGGCCGGCGCCGCCGGTGGCGTCATGATGGCGGTCGGCGTCGATCGCGGCGCGCCAGGCGTCCACGGCATGACGCCACAGGCCGAGTGCGCGATAGGTGATTGCCACGCCGAAGTAGACGGTCCGACGCACCTCCGCTGGAGCACCGTCATTGAGCAGGCTCAGCGCGTGATTGACCGCGTCGATGGCCCCGCTGACTTGCTCCAGGCGCCCGCGCACGGCCGCCGTTACCACCCATAGCGCCGGCTGCAACACGCCACCGGCGCCACTGCTCGCGTCGTTCAGCGCCCGCGCGCACCAGGTTTCAGCATCACCGAGCCGGTCGAGGTTGAACAGGGCTTTGGCAGCCACCAGGCCTGCTTCAGCAGCCAGGCCGGCGCGGTTGGCGGCCTTGGCCTGCGTGTACAAGTCCGCCGCCCCGGCTGCCGTGTCGTGCCAGCGGCCGGCAGGCAGTTCTGCTTGCAGCCGAGCAAGCCGCTCGCCCAACACATCTGTCAGCGTCGATTCTGTCGCAGCCAGCGGTCCTCGCGGCGGCACGTTGAGTGGCATGTCGACTGGCCCCGCGTGTTCAGAAGTTCAACGTGCCTTCGAGATCACCTCGATAGCTCGTGCCGCGATCACGCCGCCGCGGCGTCGAGCTTCAACAAGCGCATTGCGTTGCGCTTCAGAATCAGCGGCTTGACCGCGTCCTTGAATCCCGCTTCCTCGAAATCCGCCAGCCAGCGGTCCGGCGTGATCAGCGGGTAGTCGCTGCCGAACAGGATGCGGTCTTTCAGAAGCGAGTTGGCGTACTGCACCAACTGCGGCGGAAAGTACTTCGGGCTCCAACCCGAGAGGTCGATCCAGATGTTGGGCTTGTGCATCGCAAGCGAGACTGCCTCGTCCTGCCACGGCCAGGACGGGTGGGCAATGACAATCTGCATGTCGGGGAAGGCGATGGCCACGTCTTCGAGCAGCGTCGGGTTGCTGTTCTGCAGCCGCAAGCCGCCGCCACACCGCATGCCCGAGCCGATGCCCGAGTGCCCGCTGTGGAAGATGGCCGGCAGCTTGTACTCGTTGATCACTTCGTAGATCGGCCAGGCCATCTTGTCGGCCGGCTCGAAGCCCTGCACTGTCGGGTGGAACTTGAAACCCTTGACGCCGAACTCCTCGACCAGCTTGCGCGCCTCCCGGCCGCCCATCTTGCCCTTGTGCGGGTCGATGCTGCCGAAGGCGATCATGATGTCCGGGTTGGCCAGTGCCGCTTCGGCGATCTCCTCGTTGGGGATGCGCCGCCGGCCCTGCTGCGACTCGGCATCGACGGTGAAGTTGACGAAGCAGATCTTCTTCTCGCGGTAGAAGTCGATCGTCTCCTGCATCGTTGGCCGCCGGCTCGACTTGAAGTACTTGTCGGCCGCGCGGTCGAACTCCTCGCCGTAGTTGTCGAACGGGTTGCGGCACGACACCTCGAGGTGGGTGTGCGTGTCGATGGCGATCAGGTTGGCGGTGTCCATGCGTTGCGGCGCGTGCGCCTATTTGTACTTCGCGATCAGCGACTTCGCCGTCGACAACAACTGCGCGCCCTTGAAGCCGCGCTTGTCCATGTCGGCCACCCACTCGTCGTCGATCGGCGCCGACAGCTTGATGAACTCGTCGCGCTGCGCCGCGGTGAACTGGTAGATCGTGTTGCCGCGATCGACAGCCGACTTGCGCCCGGCAACGTCGTTGGCCTGCTGCGTCTTGCCGAGCCAGGCCGACGTGTCGGCGCCCGAGTTGGCATCGATGACCTTCTTCAGGTCGGCCGGCAGCGACTCGTACTTGGCCTTGTTCATCGCCATGACGAAGGTCGTCGTGTAGAGCGCGCCGCCCGTGTTGTCGAACTCGCTGTGGAACTTGGTCAGCTCGTGCACCTTGACCGAGGGCACCACCTCCCACGGAATCACGCAGGCTTCGATCGTGCCCTTGGACAGCGCATCGGGGATGCCCGGCAGCGGCATGCCGACCGGCGTCGCGCCGACCGAGCCGAGCATCTTGGTCACCTGGCGCGTCGGGCCGCGCACCTTCATGCCCTTCAGATCGGCCGCCGACTTGATCTGCTTCGTGGCCGAATGGAACATGCCCGGCCCGTGGACCTGCAGCGCGATGACCTGCGTCTCCTTGAACTCGTCGGGGCACTGCGTCTGGAAGTACTCCCAATATGCGCGCGAGGTCGCCTCGGCGTTGTTCATCATGAACGGCAGCTCGAAGACCTCGATGCGTGGGAAGCGCCCGGCCGTGTTCCCCGGCAGCGTCCACACCACGTCGACCACGCCGTCGCGCGCCTGGTCGTAGAGCTGCGGCGGCGTGCCGCCGAGCTGCATGGCCGGATAGGCCTCGAACTTGATGCGGCCGCCGGAATCCTTCTCGACCTTTTCCATCCACGGCTTGTGCATCAGCAGCCAGACGTTGCTCATCGGCGCCATGAAGGTGTGGAACTTGAGGGTCACGGTCTGTTGGGACAGGCCCGACAGGTGCGGCGCACCGAGAGCGGCGGCAGCGCTGGCTTGGACGAATTGGCGGCGTTTCAACATTGAGGGTGTCTCCAGGTTGTGTTCGGGTGCGACGTTAAACGAAGGTGGGGCTTGCCGGAGCACCGGGCTTGCCCGGAGTCAGGGCAGTTTCGCGCATGGCCCGAGGGCGGTTCGCCGCCGGGGCTCCGAATGCTGTCCCCCCGCTTCGCTGCGGGCCGGGCGTACCGAAAGAGAGCGCCTGGCACAAGCAGATGGCTGTTCCATGAGCCGCAGTCTACGGAGGAGCAGCGTGGGCCGGAGCAGATGCATGGCGCTAGCAGCGGTACTGGGTGCGGATTCTTTGCAGCGCCTCTGGCGTCAGCCTCGCCATCTCGCGCTTGGAGATGGAGTTCTCCTCTTCTCTCGCAACGCCGAACGAGCCGCCCATCTGCTGCTGCATTGCCACGAACCCGCAATGCAAGCTCAGTTCTGCGAACTCGCTGGAGAAGTCAACCGCTGCAAAGATGCCAGGCGGGGCATTGACGGCATTCCTGTACCAGGTGACCTTTTTCAGGGTGCGTCCCTGCGCTTGTCCTGACTGGGCGTACACCGCGTGCATGTCGGCCTGCCACCTCTCGAACGGCACCGCCGCCTTCTGGCTGGGCGTGAACAGCGAATAGGCGTCTGCGAAGCGGCGTGCGTCTTTGGCTGCGAGATAGACGAGCACGTCGCGCACTACTCGCTCGCGTTGCTCGGCCGTCGGCTGCCATTGCTTGTCTTGGTTGCTCGGGGCCACGACATGCGGGATGTCGGCGACAGCGACTGAGCTCGCCTGCGGCGACGCAGAAGGCTGGGCTTGCGCTGAGCCCCACGTCAAGGTTGCCAACAGCGCCATTGAGAACAGAAGCTTCATCGCAGCCATCTGCCTTACGCGATCACCTTCACCAACCACAACGAGATACCCGGAAAGAACAGCAGCAGCAGCGTGCGCAGTGTGTCGCTGATCAGAAACGGCATGACGCCGCGGTAGCTCTCACCGATCGGCACGTCCTTGGCCAGACCGTTGACGACGTAGACGTTCAGCCCCACCGGCGGCGCCAGCAAGCCGAAGCCGACGGTCATCAGCACCATGATGCCGAACCAGATCGCCACCATGTCCTTGGGCATGCCGAAGTCCAGGCCGATGACCAGCGGAAAGAAGATCGGGATCGTCAGCAGCAGCATCGACAGCTCGTCCATCACCGCGCCGAGCACGACGTAGAAGAGCAGGATCGCGCTCACCACCATTAGCGGCGCCAGGCCCCAGCCCTGGACGACGCTGGCCAGTTGCGCCGGCACCTGCGTCAGCGCCAGCGCCGAGTTCATCAGGTCGGCGCCGAGGAAGATCATGAAGATCATCGCCGAGCCTTCGGCGGTGGCGTAGAAGCAATGCTTGAACTTCTGCCACGTGATCTCGCGCTTGAGCAGTGCGGCGACGAAGGTCGCTGCGGCGCCGACGGCGGCGCCCTCGGTTGGCGTGAACTTGCCGCTGTAGATGCCGCCGAAGACGATCAGGAAGACGATCGCGATCGGCACGATGCCCATCAGCGCGTGCGCGGTGACACGCGGCGCTTCATCATGCTCGGGCGCGTGGCCGGGCACGACTCGGACGTAGATCGCGATCGCGATCATGTAGCCGACCATCGCGATCACGCCGGGGATCATCGCCGCGGCGAACAGCTTGGCGATGTTCTGCTCGGCCAGGATGGCATAGACAACCAAAGGTACCGACGGCGGGATCAAGATGCCCAGCGTGCCGCCTGCGGCCAGCGTGCCGGTGGCGAGGCGCCCCGAGTAGCCGTGGCGTTTCATCTCGGGCAGGGCGACGGAGGTGATGGTCGCTGCGGTGGCCACCGACGAGCCGCAGATCGCGCCGAAGGCGGCGCAGGCCAACACCGCAGCCATGGCCAGCCCGCCGCGAAAACGGCCCATCACCACGGCTGCGAACTCGAACAGCGCCTTGCTGATGCCGCCTTGGGTGGCGAAGTTGCCCATCAGCAGGAACAGCGGAATCACTGACAGGTCGTAGCTCGCAAAACGTGCAAAGGCCTGCGTGTTGAGAAAGTTGGCCAGCGGCAGCCAACCGGCCTGCGCGATGTAACCCACCGTGCCAGCGACGAACATCGCGATTGAGATTGGCGTGCGCAACGCCATCAGCACCAGCATGACGGCGAAAATGGCCAGCGCCAAGGTGATCGGCGTCATTCCACTACCTCGTCACCGAAGCCGCGCAGCGCTTGGACGAAGCCGATCGCGGCGGTGAGGGCCAGCGGCGGCACGATGCCGCAATAGACGATCCACTCGGGGAAGCCGAGCATCATCGAACCGGCCTGCGAGGTCCACGCGTTCCAGCCGCCGATCGCCGAGCGCCAGGCCAGCAGCGCCATCACGACACCCAGCAGCAGCGCGCCCATCCGGTCGAGCGCGGCGTTCGTGGGTGCGCTCATCTTGGCGGTGAAGAAGTCAACGATGATGTTGCCGCGCCGCACCTGGCACCAGGGCAGGAAGAGGGCAATGGCAGCGCCGGCCGCCGAGCCCGAGAGTTCGAAGTCGCCGACGATCGTCCAGCCGGTGGTGTTGCGGCCGATCAGACTGACGCACGTCATCAGCGTGATGACGGTCAATAGCAGCCCCGCGGCAATGGCGCAGGCGCGCGCTAGGTGCTCCAGCAGTTTCATCGTCAGTCCCTCCTCGCTCTTGTGTGGTCAGCGCGGCTGCAGATCGGCCAGCGCCGATTGGACCAGCGCTTCGATGCGCGCAGGGTCGCCGACCTCGTTGGCAAATAGCAGTGCCAGCTTGGCCAGCATCAGCTCGCTGGTTCCCGCCGGTGCATTGTCGATAGCCTCGGCCAACAGGTCGTAGGTGGATTCCAGATCGGGCAGGCTCAGCATGGGGTGGACTCCGTTGCCATGGCCCGCGCGAGCGCGGCTCGCAGTCTCGGCGCTGTCAGCGCCGTCCAGCGCGCACAGACATGTTGATCGGGGCGCAACAGCAGCGCGGCGCCTGGGCCCAGAAGACCCAGGCGTTCGCAGGCCTGGGGCGGCAGGCGCACGGTTTGCAGCGGGACGTCCTTGACGGCTTCGAGGTCGGCATCGGCGGGCACCAGCAGCGCAAAGCGCGCCGGCAGGTGGTCCAGCAAGTGGTCGCCTTCGGCCAGCCGCACATTTGGCAGCGGTGCGCCGTTGGCCGGGCCGGTGGCGAACATCGCGCTGTCATCGTCGGCGGCGTTCAGCGGCGAGTCCAGGTAGTCGTGCGGGCGCGAGGTGCGCCAGTGGTACAGCGGGCGCACGAACTCGTGCGTCAGCGACAGCGACAGCACTGCGTCGCGCAACAACCGGAAGCCCTTGCTCGGCGGCGTCATGAAGCGTGTGCTCTTGCCGGCCTCGTCGATGATCTCGCGCGCCGCGGCCACGCGCTCGGCGCTGTAGCTGGCCATCAGGCCGGGGCCGGCAGCACCACGATCGGCGCGCAAGGTCATGCCGAGCTTCCAGGCCAGGTTCTGCGCGTCCTGAAAGCCGGTGTTGGCGCCGCGCACTCCGAAGATCGGCAGCAGGTGCGCGGCGTCGCCGACGAAGGCGATGCGGCCGTGCACGTAGTCGGGCAGTGTCAGCGCACGCGCCGAATAGACCGAGCACCAGTCGAGCTCCCAGGGAATGCCGGCGTGGCCGATCATCGCCAGCTGGGCGTCGATGCGCGCCTTCAGCGACGCCGGCGCCAGTGCTTCTTCGGGCGATTCGTCGGCCGGCAACTGGTAGTCGATGCGCCAGATGCCCTCGGGCTCGCGGTGCATCAGCACCGTGTTGCCGCGGTTCCAGTCGGGGTCGAAGAAGGCCAGGCGCTCTGTCGGCAGCGGCAGATCGATGCGGATGTCGGCGATGACGAAGCGGCCCTCGTAGGCCGCGCCTTCGAGCTTCAGGCCGCAGAGCGTGCGCAGCGCCGAGCGCGCGCCGTCGGCAGCCACGGCCCAGGCGGCGGGCTGCTCGTAGCTGCCGCTCGGCGTCGCGATTTCCAGCGTGACGCCATCGTCGGCGTCGTTGCGAACGACGCGCGTCACCTTGTGGCCCCAGCGCATCTCGATCAGCGGCTGGCGCGCCACTTCATCAAGCAGGTACTGCTCGACGAACTGCTGCTGCAGGTTGGTCATCGGCGGAAAGCGGTCATCCGCGCTCTGCGGCGCTTCCATGCGGAACACACGCTGGCCGCGGTAGAACGAATTGCCGAAGCGCCACGGCAGGCCGTGGGCGGCAATGGCGCCGGCCGCGCCGGCCTGCTGCAGGATCTCCATCGAGCGCCGCGTGAAGACGATGGCGCGGCTGCCTTCGCTGACCTGCAGTTCCGACTCGATCAGCACGCAGCGCACGCCTTGCTGCGCCAGGCCAAGCGCGGTGACCAGGCCGATCGGGCCGGCGCCGACGACGAGCACTGGCAGGCCAGTGGCTGGCACGGCCGGCGCTGCCTCGTGGACGCGGTAGGGAAAGTACAGCGACGGCCGCGGCGTCGCCAGCGGTTGATGCACAGCGCCGCTGGCACTCACTGCCGCTGCTCGCGCCAGAAGCCGAGTTTTTCTTGCGCGACGCGGTCGGAGTACGAGAAGAGCACCAGGTCTTCACTGGCGTGCAGCGTGTAGGCCATCCAGCCCGGGACGACGACGATATCGTGCGGCGTCAGCGCGAAGCGCTCACCGCCGACGCACAGCTCACCGCTGCCTTCTACGCAGATGAATACCGCGCTGTCGGAAGAACGATAGGGCTGCGTCGAGAAGCCGCGAGGCAACAGCCGGATCATCGTCGCGATCGTCGGCATCGCCCAGCCGCCGTCGGTCGGGTTGATGTAGCGCATCAGGTGGCCGAGATGCACGTCGGGTGCGCCGGCTTTCATCAACGCGTGCAGCGCTTCGCGGGTGCGCGTGTACGGGTAGTTGAAGACGGGTGAGTTCAGCGACGTGCTGCGATAACCCACGGGCAGCAGGCCGCTGCCGTAACGCGCGAGCGCGTCGCCGGTCGGCCGTGTGACGGCGGCTTCATCGTCACGGTGGTCTTCGCGGAAGGTGCTGCCGAAGAAGTGGGTGATCGGGATGTCGAGGCCATCGAGCCAGACCATCGGCCCGGTGGCCTCGTGGCCATGGTGGTGCCAGGTCCAGCTCGGCGTGATGACGAAGTCGCCGGGTTGCATCAGCGTCTTTTCGCCATCGACCGCGGTATAGGCGCCCGAGCCTTCGACGATGAAGCGCAGCGCGCTCTGCGTGTGGCGGTGCGCGGGGCGCCACCTCGCCGGGCATGATGAGCTGCAGGCCGGCGTAGAGCGTCTGCGTGATCTGCGACGAGCCGACCAGCGCCGGGTTCTCGAGGATCAGCACGCGGCGTTCGGCTTCCTTGGCGCTGATGTGTTCGGCGGACTCAAGCACGTAGGGCCTCACATCGCTGTAGGCCCAGCGATGGGCGACACCCACCGGCGTCGGCTCTTTCGGCACGAGCGACTTCAGCCGCGTCCACAGCGGTGCCATGTGCTGCGGAGCGATGCGGTCGTAGTAGGCGGTGCGCGAGTTCATGTGTTCCCCTCGTCCGACGAGTACATCGGCCGGTCCCCCGAGGGGACCGCCGCTTGCTTGGGGCGGCCCGGCGCGGCGCGGCTCACGTCACACCACCTTCACGGAGATTTCGCCCAAACCGTCGATGCCGCCCGTCATCGTCTGCCCGCGCGCCACTGCGTTGACGCCCTCCGGCGTGCCGCTGTAGATCAGATCGCCGGGCTGCAATTCGAACAGCGTCGACAGGTTGGCGATCGTCTCCGGCACCGACCAGATCAGCAGCGAGATGTCGCTGCGTTGCCGATCGGCGCCATCGACCTGCACCCACAGCGCGCCCTTGGCCGGGTGGCCGATCTTGCCGGCGGGATGGATCGGCCCGATCGGCGCCGACTGGTCGAAGGCTTTGCCGATTTCCCACGGCCGGCCCTGCTTCTTCATCTGGCTTTGCAGATCCCGCCGCGTCATGTCCAGACCGACCGCGTAACCGAACACATGCTCGTTGGCGCGCTCGGCGGGGATGTTGCTGCCGCCTTTGCCGATGGCGACGACGAGTTCGATCTCATGCTGGTAGTCGCTGGTCTGCGCGGGGTAGGGCACTTCGACCGTCTGGCCCGGCGGGCAAAAGACGATCGTGTTGTCCGGCTTGCAGAAGAAGAACGGCGGATCGCGTTCGTCGGCGCCCATCTCGCGCGCATGGGCAGCGTAGTTGCGGCCGACGCAGTAAATGCGGCGCACCGGGAACTGTGCGTCGCTGCCGGCGACCGGCACGCCGATTTGGGGTTCGGGGGGGAAGACGTAGTTCATCGTGAGAGCTCCTTTGAATTCAGTCGGCCAGACAGTTCTCGACGCGCCAGCCATACAGCCATTCCATCGCATCGTAGAACCGCTGCGGTGAGCGGCCGCGCCACAGATCATTGCGCACCAGGCGCTCGACGCCCTGGGCATGGAAGATACGCCCCATCTCGCGCGCCGACAGCACGACACGCGCCGTGCGTGCGACCCGCGAGCGCTGGTAGTGAGCGAAAGCCTTGTCGAAATTCCTGTCGTGGACGCGCAGCGCCTCGCCGAGCGTCACCGCGTCTTCCATCGCCATGCAGGCGCCTTGCGCCAGGTATTGCAGCGTCGGGTGGGCGGCGTCGCCGAGCAGCGTGACGCGGCCGAAGTTCCACTGCGCGATCGGCTCGCGGTCGGCGGTGGCCCAACGCTTCCAGTCCTTGGGCAGCTCGATCAGTTGGCGAGCGCGTGGGCAGATGCCGTCGAAGTAGCCGAGCACCTCCTCGCGGCTGCCTTCGCGCACGCTCCACTCCTCTTTGTTCCGGCTGTGGAAGGTGACGACGACGTTGTACTGCTCACCGCCGCGCAGCGGGTAGTGCACGAGGTGGCAGTTGGGGCCGACCCAGATGGCCGCTGCGTTCCATTGCAGATCGGCGGGGAAGTCCTTCTTCTCGACGACGGCGCGATAGACCACGTGGCCCGAGACGCGTGCCGTGTCGCCGACGAATTGCGCGCGCACCGCCGACTTGACGCCGTCGGCGCCGATCAGCGCGGCGCCGCGGTGACGCTGGCCCTTGGCGTCGATCACCGTCACGCCGTTCGCGTCCTGCTCGACCGAGGCAACGGTCGTGGATGTGGCCACCTCGACGTGGCCCGAGGCCTCCGCGCCTTCGAGCAGCGACTTGTGGACGTCGGCGCGGTGGATCACCGCATAGGGGTTGCCGAAGCGCGCGCGAAAGGCCTCGCCGGTCGGGATGCGGCCGACCAGCGATTCGTCGGTGGCGTCGTGCATCACCATCTCATCGGTGTACACAGCGCGTCCGCGGGCGCGCTCGCCGATGCCCAAGGCGTCGAAGGCGGCGAAGCCGTTGGGGCCGAGCTGGATGCCGGCGCCGATCTCACCCAACTGCGGCGCCTGCTCCAGCACCTTGACGTCGAAGCCTTGGCGCACCAGCGCCAGCGCCGCGGCGACGCCGCCGATGCCGCCGCCGGCCACCAGGATCGGTTGGGTCGAACTGTTCATGGATTGCGCCGCCTCAAGGTGAATCAATAATCAGCATACTGATGATCAGTATAGTGATAGAGTGGCGCATCGAACTAAGTGGTAACCCGGATGAAGCGCTCCTCTGCTGTCTCTTCCCTGGCACTCGACACGCTGCCGGGCCACTACATCCGCCGCCTGCAACAGATTGCGGTGGCGGTCTTCCTGCAGGAAACCGAGCCGCAGGGCATCACCCCGGTGCAGTTCGCCGCGCTGCAGTCGGTGGCCAACCAGCCAGGGCTCGACCAGCGCACGTTGGCGGCGACGATCGGCTTCGACACCTCGACGATCGCCAGCGTCATCGACCGGCTCGAAGCGCGCGGCCTGCTGGTGCGCAACATCGCGCCCGAAGACAAGCGTGTGCGCCTGCTGACGCTGACGCGCGATGGCGACAAGCTGCTCGCCGCCGTCGGGCCCGGCGTGCTGCGTGCGCAGGAGCGCATGCTCGCGCCGTTGCCGAAGTCGGAGCGGGCGCAGTTCATGCGCATGCTGCGCACGCTGGTCGATGCCAACAACTCGCACAGCCGCGCACCGGGCAACGTTGCTGAGTTGGACTGAGGCGGACTGAGGCCCGCTCGCTGCGCTGCGTGCGGCGCACAATGCCGCGATGGGCAAGCTCCGACTCTCCATCGCCATGGGCGATTACGACCGCACGCGCGGATTGCTCGATGGCCGTGTGCAGATCGACGGCGTTGAGCCGCTGTGCATGACGCTGTCGCCAGAAGAGACTTTTTTTCGCGCCTTTCGCGGCGTTGAGTTCGACATCAGCGAGCTCTCGTTTTCCAGCTATCTGGTCAAGGCCTCGCGCGGCGAGTCACCGTATGTCGCGCTGCCGGTGTTCCTGTCGCGGGCGTTTCGCCACACGTCGATCTACGTGCGCAAGGACCGCATCGGCAAGCCAGAAGATTTGAAAGGGCGGCGTGTCGGCGTGCCCGAGTACCAGCTCACGGCCAACGTCTGGGCTCGTGCGCTGTTGCAGGACGACTTCGGCGTGCGGCCCGAAGACATCACATGGGTGCGCGGCGGCATCGACACGCCGGGGCGGCCCGAGAAGATCGGCTTGCAACTGCCGCCCGGCGTTCGGCTGGAGAACGCGCCCGAAGGGCAGACCATTTCAGCGCTGCTCGATCGCGGGGATATCGACGGCTTCATCGCGCCACGCCCGCCCGGCGGCTCTGCGGCGACCAACCCGCAAGTGGCCTGGCTGTTCGACGACCCGACAGCCGCGGCGAAGGACTACTTCCGCCGCACCGGCATCTTTCCGATCATGCATGTCGTCGGCGTGCGCAAGGAACTCGCGGCCGAACATCCGTGGTTGCCCGGTGCGGTGTGCAAGGCCTTCGGGCAGGCCAAGGCGCTGGCGCTCGCGCAACTGGCCGATACCTCGGCGACGAAGGTCACGCTGCCGTTCGTCGAGGAGCAGTTGAAGGCGGCGCGAGAAACACTCGGCACGGACTTCTGGTCTTACGGCGTGGCGGCCAACCGGCGTACCTTGGAGGCCTTCGTGCGCCACCACCACGCGCAAGGGCTGTCAGCGCGCGCGATGTCGGTGGAAGAACTCTTCCACCCCAACACCTACGAGAGCTACAGCGTCTGAGCGACGCTGTCGCCCTGATCGTCACTCGCCGGTGATGCCGTGCTGCTTGATGAACGCCGCCCAGGTCTGCTGCTCGTCCTTCAGCGACGCGGCGAACTGATCGGGCGTGTCGAACACAGGCAGCAGAGCTTGTTGTTCGAGCCGCTGCGCAGTGGCCGGCAGGCGCATCGCGCGTGCCACTTCGTCGGCGATGCGTTTGACCAAGGCAGGTGGCACCTTGGCCGGCACCAAAACCGAAAATGAGGTGAAGGCCTTGTAGTTCGGCACGCCGGCTTCGGCGAAGCTCGGCACGTTGGGCAGCAGGGCGCTCTTGTCGGTGATGGCCAGCGCCAGCAGCTTGCCGGCGTCGATGTGCTGGCGCACGCTGGCCAGATCGGTCAGCATGAATTGCAAGCGGCCGCCCAAGAGATCGGTGTACGCCGGGCCGACACCCTTGTACGGCACATGGCTGAACTTCGCACCGCTGGCCTGCTCGAGCATGCGCACGCCGATGTAAAGCGGGCTGCCCGTGCCGGCCGTGCCGTAGAACAGCTTTTCGGGCTCGCGCTTGCCGCGCTCGATCAACTCGGCTAGCGTCTTCACCTTGGCGTCCGGATTGGCCACGATCACCATCGGCGCGATCACGCCGCGTGTCACTGGTGCGAAGTCGCGCCAGACGTCGTACTGCAGCGTCTTGTACAGGGCGGGATTGATGCCCAGCGACGAGTTCGAGGCCACCAGCAGCGTGTAGCCGTCGGGTTGGGCCTGAGCTGCGGCGGCCGCGCCGATGGCGCCGCTGGCGCCCGGCTTGTTGTCGACAGCGAAGGTCTGCTTCAACTGCTCGGTCAGCGTCTGCGCCAGGATGCGGCCGTAGGCGTCGGTGCCGCCGCCGGGCGAGGACGGCACGATCACGGTCACGGTCTTGGCGGGCCAGTCGGCCTGCGCCATCGCCGCGCCGCTGAGCACCAGCGCCAGGGTAGGGGCCAGGATCGCCAGCGCGCCGCGGCGCGTGAGGGGGTACAACATGCAGAACTCCTGTGGCTATTGGAGTGCAGGGTAGTCGCGCATGACGGGCTGCTTCAAGCGGAGATACGCTGAGAGCATGGACTCGCTCGCGCCCAGCACGCAACTCGTCGCCGACCTCGTTGATGCCAACCGCATCCTTGCCGACCAAGGCATCGTCGATGCCTTCGGCCACGTCAGCGTGCGCCACGACGGCCGTGCAGATCGTTTCCTGTTGGCACGCAACATGGCGCCCGGCCTGGTCACCGAAGCCGACATCCTCGAGTACGAGGTCGCCACCGGGGAGGCGGTGAGCGCCGAGCCGCCGCGCCTTTACCTCGAACGCTGGATTCACAGCGAGATCTACAAGGCGCGGCCTGACGTGATGGCCGTGGTGCACAACCACTCGCCGGCCGTGCTGCCCTTTGCCATTGCGCGCGGCGCGCGATTGCAGCCGGTGTGTCACATGAGCGGCTTCCTCGGCAGCGGCACGCCGCTGTTCGAGATCCGTGACCACGCGGGTGATTCGAGCGACCTGTTGATCCGCAACCGTCCGCTCGGCGCAGCGCTGGCGCAATGCCTCGGCGGTGCGCGCGTGGTGCTGATGCGCGGCCACGGCTGCACCGTGGTCGCAGAGTCGGTGCGTGTGGCGGTGTACCGATCGATCTACACCGAACTCAACGCAAGGTTGCAGTTGCAGGCATCGGTGTTGGGCGAGGTGCAGGCGCTGACCCCTGGCGAGGCCGACGCCACGCAGGCCACCAACGAAGGCCAGGTCGAGCGGCCGTGGACCCTCTGGCGCGCGCGCGCCCGCGCCGCGTCCTGACGGCCCACGCCAACGCGGCGTGAGTTGTGCACGCATCGAGGCGCTCGTTCGGGCGCTCCGTCAAGTTCAGACGCGCTGTGCCGAAATGTGTCGGAAGCCTTCGACACACCGACACCCGTGACCGCCGCTCCCACCATCGCCACGGCCGACCTCCAGGTCGGCATGTTCGTCCACCTCGATCTCGGGTGGATGTCGCATCCGTTCGCGCTGTCGAGCTTTCGCATCGCCGATGCAGGGCAGATCGCGACGATTCGTTCGCTGGGCCTGGCTCGGGTGCGCTGGAGCCCGGAACAGAGCGATCCGGACCCGGCGCCGTCGCGGCACTCCTTGAAAAACGGGGACCCGCGTGAACCGAACTCGCGGGAAACCAAGATCGATGCGCCGCCCGCATCTGCGGGCAACACCGCGGCTGCACAGCGCCGTGCCGCCAGCCTGGTCGAGCGGCAGTACGCTGAAGCCACGCGCGACTGGCGCGCGACCGCCGATCTGACGGTGCGCGACCCTTCTGCGGCTGGGCAACGCATGGCCGCGCTGTCGCGTGCGCTGGTGACGAAGATGCTCAGCGCGCGCGAGTTGTCGATCCGTGCGGTCACGGCCGCCCCCAACGAAGGCACGAGGCACGCCACCAATGTCGGCGTGCTGGCGCTGTTGATGGGGCGCCTATGCGGCTTGTCGGAGACCGAACTGCATGACCTCGGCGTCGGCGCGCTCTCGCACGACATCGGCAAGACCGAGCTGCCGGCTGCATTGCACCAGGCAGACCCCCACCTCACCGCGGCCGAGATGACGCGCTACCGCGACCATGTGACGCTCGGCGTGGCGCTGGGCGAGCGCATGAGCCTGTCGCCCGGGGCGATGCAAGTCATCGGCCAGCACCACGAGCACCTCGACGACAGCGGCTATCCGCAAGGCATCGGCGGCCAGCGCATCAGCGTGCCGGCGCGCATGGTGGCGCTGGTCAACCGCTACGACAACTTGTGCCATGGCTCGCCGCGCACGCTGGCCATGACGCCGCACGAAGCGCTGTCGCTGCTGTTCTCGCAGGGCCAGCGCCAGTACGACCCGGCGCTGCTCAATGCCTTCGTGCGCATGATGGGGGTGTACCCGCCGGGTTCTGTGGTGCAGCTCACCGATGACCGCTACGCGGTGGTCGAAAGCGTCTGCGCCTCCCGCCCGCTGCGGCCGAAGGTGCAGGTGCACGAGCCGCAAGCCGTGCTTGACGAGGCACCGCTGATCGATCTGGCGCAACAGCGCACGCTGGGCATCCGGCGCGCTTTGCCCGCGGAGCAACTGCCTTCGGCCGTGCGCGAACAACTGATGCCGCCGCGCCGCGCGGCGTGGTTTTTCGAAGCGATCGAAGACGAAGATGCGGCGTCACCGCCGCCGCTCACGACACGGCATTGAGGCGACGCAACGCCGGTACCCAGCCGGTTGCGCGGTGGCATGCACTGTGTCTACAGTCAGAATTCAGACGGCCTTCGGCGTCACTGACCGGGATGAAACTGCCCCCATGCTCACTCGTTCGCAGCCCCCCGAGGGGGCGCGTCAGTGCCTTCGGGCGGCCGGGCGTCACTGACATGAACCCGCTCGCTGCCGCCCTTGAAAACCGGATCAACTCGCGCGCGCCCTCGATGGCCGTGCGCCTGCCCGGAGGTCGTTGGCTGGGTGCGGCCAATGCGCGCGTGCGTCTGGCGATGAAAGGCTGGGCGCCGTTTGCGCACCTGCTCACGGGGCAGATCGGCCGCTTGGCGGAAGACCATGTGCAAGGCCGCGTCGACCTCAGCGGCTCGATGCGTGACATCGTCGAGGCCGCGGCGGCACTGATCGACTCCGATCCGACGCAAGCCGGTGCAAGCGGACGGTTCTCTGCTTTGCGCTCTCGAATGCAATCACGGTGGCGTCACACGCCCACCGCCGACGCACGGCAAGTGCAATTTCACTACGACGTTTCCGACGCTTTCTACGCGCTCTGGCTCGACCCGCGCCGCGTTTACTCCTGCGCCTACTGGCCGGCCGGCGTGCACAGCCTCGCCGCCGCGCAGGAGGCCAAACTGGATCTGGTCTGCCGCAAGCTGATGCTGCGCCCGGGCGAGCGCTTGCTCGATGTCGGCGCCGGCTGGGGCGCGCTGCTGCTGTGGGCGGTAGAGCGCTACGGCGTGCAGGCCACCGGCATCACGCTGTCGAAGCACCAGCACGCGTTTGTGAGCCGCCTGATTGGCGAACGCGGCCTCGCCGGTCGCGTGCACATCGAGCTGCTCGACTACCGCGCGTTGCCCGAAGACCAGCCGTTCGACAAGATCGCCTCGATCGGCATGTTCGAGCATGTCGGCCGGGCCCGCCTGGGCACGTACTTCGCCAAACTGCGCCGCTTGCTCGCGCCTGGCGGCCTCTTGATGAACCACGGCATCACCGCCGCAGGCACCGGCAATCACGAGCTCGGGGCGGGCATCGGTGATTTTGTCGAGCGACACATCTTCCCTGGCGGCGAACTGCTGCACGTGGCGCCGGTGCTGGAGGCCATGACCGATGCCGGCTGGGAGATGCTCGACGTCGAGAACCTGCGCCCGCACTATGCGAGGACGCTGTGGGCCTGGTCCGACGCCCTCGACGCGCGACTCGATGACGCGCGCACGCTCACCGCCGACGCCACCTTGCGCGCCTGGCGTCTGTACCTGGCCGGCAGCGCGATGGCCTTCGAGCGCGGCTGGCTGTCGCTGCACCAGGTGCTTGCGGCGCGGCCCAGCGGGCGTGTCGAAGACGGGCCGATGCGCGGGGCACAATCGGCCTATCCTTTCAGCCGCGGCCATATCTACCACCACTGAACCCCATGCTCTACAAGTTCAAGTCCAAAGCCGCCGGCGACGTCATCATGCTGGCCGCCAACGGCGACCAAGTGATGCGGCTGGTCGGCCGTGAGCCCGCTGCCAAGGGCATCTTCGAAGTGGCCCACATGCCGCAACTGATCTCGGCCCTCGAACAAGCCGTGGCTGTTGAAGAAGCCGCGCGCAAGCAAGACAGCGACGAGCCGCCCGCCAAAGGCGACGGCGTTTCGTTGCGCCAGCGCGTCTGGCCGCTGGTGGAAATGCTGCGCCGCTGTCTCACGGCGCGCGAAGTGATCACCTGGGGAACTTGAAGCAATGAAACTGTGGAGCGACTCCTGGACCAACGGCGACCGCATCGCTGCCAAGTACGCGGCAGGGCGCCTCGATGAAAAAGGCAGCGTCGGTTTTTCCGACAACACCAACCCGCACCTGGCGTGGAGCGATCTGCCACCTGGCACGAAGTCACTGGCTCTGATCTGCCATGACTTCGACGTGCCGTCCAAAGGCGACGACGTCAACAAATCCGACCGCGAGATCCCGAGCGATCTGCCGCGGGTCGATTTTTTCCACTGGCTGCTGATCGACCTGCCGCTCGCGGTGACGCAGATTGGCGAAGGCGAGTTCTGCCGCGGCTTCACACCGCACGGCAAGCCGGGGCCGGCGGCGGCGCATGGCGCGCGCCAGGGCTTGAACGACTACACGGGCTGGTTTGCCGGTGACGCTGAACGCGCAGGCAACTACTTCGGCTACGACGGCCCGTTCCCGCCGTTCAACGACTCGCTGGTCCACCACTACGTGTTCACGCTTTACGCGCTCGACGTGGCGCGGCTGCCGGTGGAGGGCCACTTCAACGGCGCCCAGGTCCGCGACGCGCTGGCCGGTCACGTCCTCGACGCGGCGACGTACTCTGGCACCTACACGCTGAACAAGCGCCTTGCCCGTTGAACGACACGTCGAAGCGAGTCGTGCGTTGAACGAGACGCTGACGCGTGTCGTTGCCGTGCGCCATGGCGAAACGGCCTGGAACGTGCAGACGCGTATCCAGGGCCAGCTCGACATCGGCTTGAATACCATCGGCTTCCGGCAGGCCGAGCGGTTGGGCCGCGCGCTGGCCGACGAGAGTCTCGACGCCATTTATGCAAGCGATCTGCAGCGCGCGGCGGACACGGCACGCGCCGTGTCCGAGCGGGCTGGGGTGGCGGTGCGCACCGACGCGGCGCTGCGCGAGCGCGGCTTCGGCAGCTTCGAAGGCCTGACCTGGGCCGAGGTCGAGCGGCAGCACCCTGACGAATCACGGCGCTGGCGCGAACGCGACGCCAGCTTCGGCCCGCCCGGGGGCGAAACGCTGGCAGTGTTCTACGAGCGCGCGGTGGGTGCGCTGGCGGCCATCGCGGCACGCCACCGCGGCCAGCACATTGCGATCGTCACGCATGGCGGCGTGCTCGACGCGCTGTACCGTGCAGCGTCGCGCATCGCCCTGGACGCGCCGCGCACCTGGCAGCTCGGCAACGCGAGCATCAACCGCGTGCTGCACGGTGAGCACGGCTTCTCGCTGGTCGGCTGGAACGACAGCCTGCATCTCGTGGGCGGCACGGCCATTGATGAGGCCTCGGCGTGACGTCCGCGTCGGACAAGGCGTAGCCGCTGGATCCGGAAGGGGGCGCGTTTGCGCAGCCCTAAAAAAGATCGCCTTCGCGGCCTTTGGGCGGCGCCAGCCCGAGGTGCCGGTAGGCGGCCAGCGTGGCAACGCGCCCTCGCGGCGTGCGCTGCAGATAGCCTTGCTGAATGAGGTAGGGCTCGATCACGTCTTCGATCGTGCCGCTCTCCTCGCCGATTGCGGCGGCCACGTTGTCCAGGCCGACGGGCCCGCCATCGAAGCGGTGCACGATGGCTTCGAGCAGCTTTCGGTCCATGACATCGAAGCCGAGCGGGTCGACGTCGAGCATGGCCAGCGCAGCGTCGGCCACGGTCTTGCTGACATGGCCCTGGGCTTTGACGTCGGCATAGTCGCGCACGCGCCGCAGCAGGCGGTTGGCAATGCGCGGCGTGCCGCGCGAGCGGCGCGCGATCTCGCCGGCGCCGGCCTCGTCGATCGGCACCCGCAGCAGGCCGGCCGAGCGGTGGACGATGCGCGCGAGCTCGTCCGGCGTATAGAACTCCAGCCGCGCGACGATGCCAAAACGGTCGCGCAGCGGGTTGGTCAACATGCCGGCACGCGTTGTCGCGCCGATCAGCGTGAACGGCTGCAGCTCCAGCTTGATCGAGCGCGCGGCCGGGCCCTCGCCGATCATGATGTCGATCTGGTGGTCCTCGAGCGCCGGATAAAGGATCTCTTCGACCACCGGAGACAGGCGGTGGATTTCGTCGATGAAGAGCACGTCGTGCGCTTCGAGGTTGGTCAGGATGGCCGCCAGGTCCTTCGGCTTCTCGAGCACCGGCCCCGAGGTCTGGCGCAGGTTGACGCCGAGCTCGGCCGCGACGATGTGGGCCAGCGTCGTCTTGCCCAGCCCCGGCGGGCCGAACAGCAGCACATGGTCGAGCGCTTCGCTGCGTTTCTTTGCTGCGGCGATGAAAATTTCGAGTTGCTCGCGAGCCTTGACCTGGCCGACATAGTCCTCGAGTGCCTTGGGTCGCAGCGCGCGTTCGATCGCCTCTTCGTTCGGCGACGTGGGCTCAGCGCTGACGATGCGGCGCGCCGACGTTGCCGGCGCACTGCCAAGGTCATCTGTCTGGATACTCATTGGTGGATTATCCGGCCGCTACCATTGCGCCATGAATCATCGCACCCTCACCCGATTGTTGGCGTCGTCGCTGCTGACCGTCGCCGCCACCGCGTCGTTTGCTCAGGTCAAGGTTGATCGCGCCTGGGCACGGCCTACCGTGCCCGGCCAGCAAGGCGGCGGCGGCTTCCTGTCCTTGACCAGTGTCTCGGCGGATCGCCTTGTCAGCGGCAGCACGCCGCTGGCCGAGCGTTTCGAGCTTCACACCATGGCGATGAAAGGCGACGTGATGGAGATGCGGCAGGTCGATGCGATCAAGCTGCCGGCCGGCAAGACCGTCGAGCTGAAACCGGGGGGCCTGCACGTCATGTTCATCGGCTTGAAGCAGCCGCTGGCGCTGGGCAGCAAGGTGCCGGTGACGCTGAAGTTCGAGAAGGCCGGCGAGGTCAAGGTCGAGTTCGAGGTCATGTCGCAGCCTCCAGCACCTGCCCACGGCAACCGCAAGCCCTGAGTCCCGCGCGCGCAGTAGTGCACGTGCTCCCATCGAGAGGCGTTACTTCGAAAGTGCCTTCAATGCCAGCTTGATGCCGTCAGCCACGGCGACATCGGCTGGTAAGGCCTTGATGGCAGCGGCCGCTTCGCGCTCGCTGTAACCCAGCGCAACGAGCGCCTGCACGATGTCGCCTTGGGCGTCGCTGGCCGGCGACGACGGCGAGCCCAGATCGGGCGCCAGCTTGCCCTTGAGTTCGAGCAGCAGGCGCTCGGCCGTCTTCTTGCCGATGCCCGGCACCTTGGTCAGCCGCGTGGCCTGTTGCTGCGCCACCGCTTGCGCGAGCTCGTTCACCGATAGCCCCGACAACACGGACAACGCGGTGCGCGGGCCGATGCCGCTGATCTTCAACACCTCGCGAAACGTCGAGCGTTCGGCCGCGGTGAGAAAGCCGTACAGCAGCTGTGCGTCCTCGCGGACGACGAAGTGCGTCAGCAGCGTGATGCGCTCGCCGATCGCGGGCAGGTTGTAGAAGGTGCTCATCGGCACATCGACTTCGTAGCCGACGCCGTTGCAGTCGATGAGCAGTTTGGGCGGAGATTTTTCCGCCAACGTTCCGGTGATGCGGCCGATCATGAGCGGTGATTATCAGCGCGGGCCAGCCCCGGGCCGCTCCCAAGCGTGCGGCCCGCGTCTCCCTGCGGGGGAGTGCTCGCGAAGCGAGCGAGGGGCCGTCAGTCCTCAGCGGCGGAACAGACCCAGGCGCTGGGCTTCAAGAGCCGCTTCCGCACGCGAGCTCACGTTGAGCTTGCGGTAGATCTGCTTGACGTAGTCGGCGATTGTGTGGCGCGACAGGCCGAGTTGTACACCAATCTCAGGCAGCGTGAAGCCCTTGGCGACCCGCAGCAGCACTTCGCTTTCACGCTCGGTCAGAGAAACGTGCGGCAGCGCGTTGGCCTGTGGCTTGTTCTTGGCGGCGAAGTATGCGATGACGCGGCGTGCGATCGACGGCGACAGCGGCGGCTCGCCCTGGGCCATGCGCTGCAACTGCTCGATGATCAGCTCGCGCGCCTGCTCCTTGAGGATGTAGCCGAACGCGCCAGCCTGCAGCGCCGGGAAGAGGTGGTCGTCGTCGTCGTGGATCGTCACCACGACCGACTGGCATTCGCTTTGCGTTTCGCGCAGTTTCTCGACGACATCGACGCCCGAGCCGTCGGGCAGGCCGAGGTCGATCAGCGCCAGGTCGAACTTGATCGCCGAGACGAGTTCGCGCGCGTCATGCACGCGTGCTGCTTCGGAAATCTGGCCGTCGGGGAACACGCGCAAGATCAGATCCTTCATCCAGGCGCGGATTTCGGGCAGGTCTTCGAGCAAGAGAATGGTCTTCATGGCGTGGTCTCCCGAAAGACGGGACTATGGGCAACTCATGCTAGCAGCCGAGGGTGGCCGCTTCACGCCGGCAGCGTGTGCTTTTCCAGAGGAATCGTGAGGCGGATCACGGTTCCGTAGCCCGGCCCGGACTCGACCAGACATTGCCCCTGCAATTGCTTGGCACGGTGCTTCATGCTCGTCATGCCGTGGCCCCGGTCCAGGCGGCCATCGAGTTCGAGCGGGATGCCCTTGCCGTTGTCCTGGATCTTCAGGTGGAAGTCGCCGCTGGCGATGTTGCAGCGGATCGAGCAGCGCGACGCGCCGCTGTGCTTGATGATGTTGCTCACCGCTTCGCGCAGGATGCGCGTCGTCTGCACATAGGCACGCGCCGACAGTGTTTGCGGCAGCTCATCGGTGGGCGCCTGCCACTCGCCTTCGACGCCGGTTTGCGACAGTCGGCCGACGATTTCGGCGCGCCAGTCGCCCAGGGCGTCGATCAGCTTCACCGGCTTGCCGGTCAGGCCACGCACCGACAACCGCATTTCTTCGAGCGCTTCGCGCGCCAAGGTGGAGATGCGCTCGCTCTCACTGGTGTGCACGATGGTCAGCAATTTGGCGCCGAGGTCGTCGTGCAGATCCGCGGCGATGCGTTTACGCTCCTGCTGCGTCACCTGCTCGACGCGCAGCTCAGCCATCTGCGCATAGTTGCGCTCCATCGCGGTGGTGCTGTCGCGGATGCGGGATTCGAGCGAGTTGCGCAGCTCCTCGGCGCTGCGCAGCGCGCGGCCGTACTGGTGCACGAGCAGCAGGCCCATGCCCAGAAACGCGAGCGGTGTCGCCACATGCGGCAATGTGCGCCACGGCACTGGCAGCAACTGGCGCTGGCCGGCCAATTCGATGCCCACCATGACCACGGTGATCAGCACCAGGACCAGGATCGGCCAGAAGTCGCGCCGCTGGGCTACGCGGGCCACCATCAGAAAGTGGCCGACGGCCAGCAACGCTTCGATGGCGAACAGCAGGTACCAACTGCTGGCCACTGCATGAACCTGTTGCGGTCCCGCGAGTGTCAGGGACAGCGGCACCAGCAGCGTCTGAACCACGAGCAACCAGCTCACCTGGCGTGAGCGGCGGCGGGCGAAGTGCAGCAGAAACTCGATCGCCAGCAGTGCCACCAAACCGATCAGGCAGACCAAGGCTGCTTCCGTGACGAAGCGGCCCAGTGCCGCGCTGTGCCACCAGGGGCGCAGGGTGACGGCGGCCCAGCCGATCGACAGCGCACCGAAGTACAAGAGATGCCGCTCGCGGTGATGCCACCAGCCCAGCACGGCGATGACCAGCCCCATCATCAGCAGCGCGCTCGACGCCAACTGCGGCAACGCAGATTTCGTCAGCACTGTCTCGCGCTGCAGCGCATGCAAGGTTTCATAAGCGCCGATCTGCGGCGCCGACAGCGCCGCTGCACGCTGGCGCGATGCGACCTGCTCGAGCGCATAGCCGGCCAGACGCAGATCGATCGTGTTGCCGCTGTCTTCGAGCAGGGACAGCGGCAGCGAGAGCAGCAGCGGTTGTTCGCAGTTCAGCGCGATCGGGTCCACCATCGAACCCGCGGCGTGCAGCGTTTGGCCGTTCAAGCGCACCGATACATTGCCGCAGACACGCTCGATCAACAGGCCCAGCGCCGTGCTGCTTTGGCGCGCACCGGGTGCATCGAAGCGCAGCCGGTACCAGAGCGGCGTGTCGATGCCTGGCCGCGATTGCGCCCATTCGTCGGGCAGGGTGACCACGCGCTGGACCGCTTCGGCAGGAAACTGCGTGCTCCCGGCGTCGTCAGCGGCCAGCGCATCCGCAAAGTGCTGGATCGGCGTGTCGGCGCGGCCCTGGGCGAAGGCGCTGCCTCCAATGAGCAAGGCCGACAACAGCACAGCGCGTTGACAGACGAGAAGCAGATCAACGAGGCGGATCATGAGTCGAAGGATTGTGCAGGAGGCATCTTCGGCACCAGACCGCCACAATCGCGCTTTCGTTGCATCCTTGGCATTCCGACTTGATCCTTCGCCACGCCTTCACGCCCGCCGACAACCACCGCCTGGCCCATCTGAGCGGCGCACTCGATGCGCACCTGCGCGCCATCGAGGGCGCGCTCGGCGTGCGCATCTCGCGCCGCAATGAGGCTTTTCGCATCGACGGCGCCAAGCCGATGGCCGAGCGCGCGCTGGTGCTGCTGCAAACGCTGTACGCCCGGGCCGCACGGCCGATCGGCGAGCAGGCGCTGCAGTTGGCGATTGCCGACACGCTGGGCCGCGGCGATGAGGCCACCGAAGACCCCGACGCCATCGTGCTGCGCACGCGCCGCACCGATCTCGAAGGCCGCACGCCGAACCAGCGCCATTACCTGCGCCACATCCTTGGCCACGACATGACGTTCGGCATCGGCCCGGCCGGCACCGGCAAGACCTTCCTCGCCGTGGCCTGCGCCGTCGATGCCTTGGAGCGCACGCAGGTGCAGCGCATCGTGCTGACGCGGCCGGCTGTCGAGGCCGGTGAGCGGCTGGGCTTCCTGCCGGGCGACCTGGCGCAGAAGGTCGACCCTTACCTGCGCCCTCTCTACGACGCGCTGTACGACCTGATGGGCCTGGAGCGCGTGACCAAGGCCTTCGAGAAGGGCACGATCGAGATCGCGCCGCTGGCCTTCATGCGCGGCCGCACGCTGAACCACGCCTTCGTCATCCTCGACGAGGCGCAGAACACGACCACCGAGCAGATGAAGATGTTCCTGACGCGCATCGGCTTCGGCAGCAAGGCGGTGATCACCGGCGACACCAGCCAGATCGATCTGCCGAAGGGTGCGACGAGCGGTCTGGTCGAGGCCGAACAGGTGCTGCACGGCGTGGCCGGGGTGGCATTCACGCGCTTCACGTCGGCCGACGTGGTGCGGCATCCGCTGGTGGCTCGAATCGTCGAGGCATATGAACGTGCGCAGCCCGGCGACGTCTGAGCTGCGTCTTTCGTTGCAGCAACCGGATGGCCGTCATCGTGGTCTGCTGACGCGTGCGCGCGTTGCACGCTGGATCCGCGCCTCGCTCGAAGCGCCTGCCGAGATCACGGTGCGCATCGTCGGCGAGGCCGAAGGCCGCGAGTTGAACCGCAGCTACCGCAGCCAGGACCACGCAACCAACGTGCTCACCTTCGACTACCAGCGCGAGCCTGTCGTCGTCGCGGATCTCGTGCTCTGCGCGCCAGTGGTCGAGCGCGAAGCCACGGAGCAGCGCAAGCCGATCGAAGCGCACTACGCGCATCTGCTAGTGCATGGCGCGCTGCACGCACAAGGTTTCGATCACGAGCGCGCGACCGACGCGAAAAAGATGGAGGCGCGCGAGGTCGAACTGCTGGCCGCCCTCGGCTACCGCGACCCCTACCGGCCCTGAGTGCCGAGGTAGCGTTTGCGCCAGAAAAACGCGCCGAGACCGAGGCCCACCAGCGCCATCAGACCGAGCGTGACCCAGATGCCGGTGGCGTCGTGGATCAGCGGCATGGCATCGAAATTCATGCCGAAAAAGCCGGTGATCAGGTTCAGCGGCAGAAAGATCGCCGTCAGCACCGTCAATGTGCGCATGATGGCGTTGGTGCGGTGGGACAGCGCCGAGAAATGCATCTGTACGGCGTTCTCCGCCGACTGCTCGAGCCTGCGCACATGCGTCAGCACGCGCTCGATGTGCTCGAGCACGTCGCGCGAGCGCACCCGCAGCAGTTCACGCTCGCGCTTGACGGCGTCGGTGTTGGCTTCGGGCCACTCGTCGAGTGCGTCGATCCACTCCTGCATCGCCGCGCGTTGGTCCTCGCAGGTGTCTTCCAGCATGTGCAGCGAGTTGCGCGCATCCAGCAGCAGCGACCAGTCGTGAAAGCGGCTGTTGGGGTTGAGCAGCTCGCGCTGCAGGAAGCCGAGTTGGCGGGTCAGCAGGCGGCGCAGGTCGAGGTAGCTGTCAACCATGTGGTTGACCATGCGCAGCATCAGGTCGGCGGGGTTCGCCGGCAGGCGCGCGGCGCCGCGCAACTCGGCGCCGCCCGACAGGCCGGCCAGGCGATGCACGAAGTAGTCGCGGACGATGCAATCGGCCGGATGCACTGTGATCAGCACGCGCTCGAACATCGCAAAGCCGACCGGGCTGGTGTCGATGGCCGTCAGCGCCTGGCGCGCCGAGGCCATCGTGCCGCGCTCGTCATCGACGAAGAGCTTCTCACTTCCGGGGCCAGCGGCCAGGCGGCGGAACACCAGCACGTCATACCACGAGGTGTAGTCGTAGTGGCTCGGCAGTTGGTTGTTGAGCAGGTCGACGACATGCAGATCGACCAGCGCACCGCCCTCCCATTGCGCCAGCCGTTCCTGCAGCGTGGCGCTGTTGAGTTCGAACTCGCGCCGCGTGCAGCCGACCCAGACGAAGCCGCCAGGCGGCAGCGTGTCGGGCAACGCATCGAGTTCGTTGAAGCGATCGCCGGCGACGTGGAAGACGCGCATCAGGCAGCGGCGGCCCGCAACTGCCTTGCCGCATCGAGTGCAAAGTAGGTCAGCACGCCATCCGCGCCGGCGCGCTTGAACGCGAGCAGGGACTCCATCATCACCGCGTCATGGTCGAGCCAGCCGTTGGCTGCGGCGGCCTTCAGCATGCTGTACTCGCCGCTGACTTGGTAGGCAAAGGTCGGCATGCGAAAGGTGTCCTTGACGCGGCGCACGATGTCCAGGTACGGCATGCCGGGTTTGACCATCACCATGTCGGCGCCTTCGGCGATGTCGAGAGCCACTTCGCGCAGCGCCTCATCGCTGTTGCCGGGGTCCATCTGATAGACCTTTTTGTCGCTCTTGCCGAGGTTCTTGGCCGAACCGACGGCGTCGCGGAACGGGCCGTAGAAAGCGCTGGCGTACTTGGCGCTGTAGGCCATGATCTTGGTGTGGATCGCGCCGTTGGCCTCCAACCCGGCTCGGATGGCGCCGATGCGCCCGTCCATCATGTCGCTGGGCGCCACGATGTCCACGCCGGCCTGAGCCTGCAACTGGGCCTGCTTGACCAGCACCGCCACGGTCTCGTCGTTGAGGATGTAGCCGCTGTCGTCGATCAGTCCGTCCTGGCCGTGCGAGGTGAACGGGTCGAGTGCGACGTCGGTCAACAGGGCCAATTGCGGGAAGCGCGCCTTGAGCTCGCGCACGGCGCGCGGCACCAGGCCGTCAGGGTTCCAAGCTTCGCGGCCGTCGGCAAACTTGAGCGCCGTGTCGATCACCGGGAACAGCGCCATCACGGGCACGCCGAGGGAGACGCAGGCTTCGGCCTGGCCATACAACCGATCGACCGACAGGCGCTGCACACCAGGCATCGAGGCCACGTCTTGTGCCTGGTTCTTGCCGTCCAGGACAAACACCGGGTAGATGAAGTCTGACGGTGTCAGGTGCGACTCGCGCACAAGCGCGCGGATCGCCGCATCACGGCGCAGCCGCCGTGGCCGGCTGGCAGGAAACGGCGGCAGGGGGGGCACAGGGCTCATGCGAAGGGTCCGGCAGACGCAAACAAGGTGGAGCGGCCGTGCCGCATCGGTGTTTCCGAGGCGTTACACAAGTCACGGACTCAGCTAAATTGGCTTTTGAATGATAGCTGCGAGGCCGTCATTCCCTGCTTTACCTCCCTGAGCAGGTGCCTTAGCGTGATGACAGCGATAAGGCATTGCAGCCCCAGCCGAAAGGCTGGGGCTTTTTTATTGAGGCGCGTCAACGACCTGGTCGCGAGCGAGCGCACGATGACGGGATGGATCGTTCAAGTGTCATGGTCGTACTCGCCGCCGCTCGCAACCACGTTCTTGCCGCGGTCGCGGTCCTGGGATGCATGGCACCGCAGGCAGCAGTGATTTATGGAAGCGGCCGCCTCGAGGCCGACGTGCTGGGTGCCGCCTGCTCGACCACGTCGCCCGACGGGACCACGACCAGCGTGCCTTGCGACCCCGCAGGGTGGTCGCCGACGCTCGACCCAGGCTGGTCCGCGCTGATGACCGCGACGATCGGCTACAGCTACGAGGACGACGGGCGGCTCTTGGACAGGCCGGCGTCTATCCAGGTGAGTCACACGGGCAGCGTGGCGACTTCTTTCGAGTACGCGGTGCTGTACAGCGTCACCAGTGCATCGTATTGCGGCATTTTGCACGGCGGCCTTCACTGTACTGACGACATTGCCCCTCATGACGTTTTTTTCGACGTCGCCGCCAGCTACCCCTTGTTTGTGTCGAACAACGACGCTGCCGAGGCGGTGAGCGGTCAATTCAGCGTCACCACCGGGTGGCGATGGGAGCCGCCCGGCAGGTTCTACGATCAAGGATATACCTTGACTCCGACGCTGTACGTCGACGTGTGGGGCATCTCGCAAGCTGTCCCCGAGCCCGGCACCTGGGCGCTGATGATCGGCCCGTTGCTGGGCTTGGGCGTTTTTGCGCGGCGAAGACGCAAGCTGCTGGGCTGACGCGCCGGCCTTCGATAATGGCCGCATGAGCAGCGGCTATCTTTGGATCAAGGCTTTCCACATCGTCTTTGTCGCGAGCTGGTTCGCCGGGCTGTTCTACCTGCCGCGCATCCTGGTCAACTTGGCGCAGGTGCCGGCCGACAGCGCGGCCGAGCGCGCGCGGCTGCTGGGGATGGGGCGGCGCCTGTACCGCTTCGCCACCCTGCTGATGGTGCCCGCACTAGTGCTCGGCGTGTGGCTATGGCTCGGCTATGGCGTGGGGGGCGGCTGGCTGCACGCCAAGCTGGCCATCGTGCTGGGCGTGATCGGCTACCACCACATGTGCCGGACGCTGCTGCGCCGCTTCGAGGACGGCAGCAACCGCCGCAGCGAGCGCTGGTTTCGCGTCTTCAATGAAGTCTCGGTGCTGATGTTCATCGCAGCGGTCGTCCTGGTTGTCGTGAAGCCGTTTTGAGCGCGGACAAGAACGCCTCCGCGCTGCGCGCTTCGGGGCGTGAGGGCTTCGCAGCGGCCGGGCGCCCTCACCGCAGCACCGCCTGGCCGCTGGCGCTGGTGCTGGCCGCGCTGGTGCTGTATGCGAGCCTGTACCCGTTTGTCGGCTGGCGTTGGCCGCAGGGCATGGTCGGTGCGGACTGGCTGTTGCTGCCGTGGCCGAAGGGGCGCTTGCGCTTCGACGAACTTTCCAACTTTCTCGGCTATGTGCCGATCGGCGCGTTGCTGGTGATTGCTGTCTTGCGCGGTGGCGAAGGGCGCGGGCTGGCATTGGCAATTGCACTGTGCCTGTCGGCGGCGCTGTCGTACAGCGTCGAGCTGGCGCAGCAGTTCCTGCCGCCTCGTGTGCCGTCAGCGAAGGATTGCCTGTACAACCTGGGCGGCGCCCTTGCCGGCGCCGCGATCGCGGTGGCGATTCACGCTGCCGGTTATCTCGAACACTGGCACGCCATTCGCCTGCGCTGGTTCGAGCGCGAAAGCGCCTGGGCGTTCATGCTGCTCCTGCTGTGGCCCGTCGCGCTGCTATTCCCGGCACCGGCGCCGCTGGCCCTGGGCCACGTCTGGGGCGAAGTGCATGGCTGGTTGCAGGCCGCTTTGGCCGACACACCCTGGGCCGACGATGCGACGCACTGGTTTGCCGAAGCCGATGAAAACAGGCGCCCGCTGACACGCCTGAAGGAAGTGGTGGTCAGTGGCCTGGGTTTGCTGGCGCCGTGCCTCGTCGCCTATGCGACCACCCGCCCTGGCTGGCACCGCTTGCTGCTGGTGGCCGGTGCGGCGGTGCTGGCGGTGGGCATGATGACGATGTCCACGGCCCTGAACTTCGGCGCCGAGCATGCGTGGGCCTGGTGGTCGCTACACACCGGGCCCGCGCTGCTGATGGGCGCTGGGCTGGCCGTGGCGCTGGTTGGCATCGGCTCGCGCTCGGCGGCGGCGCTGGGCGTGGTGGCACTCGCGCTCTTCGTGGCGCTGGTCGGCCAGGCGCCGAACGACCCCTACTTCGCCGCCAGCCTAGCCGGCTGGGAGCAGGGCAGGCTGGTGCGCTTTCACGGCATGGCGCAATGGGTGGGCTGGCTGTGGCCGTACGCGGCCATGGCATGGCTGCTGATGCGCCTCGTCAGGCCCGCCACGCCATGACCGATCGGTGCGCCACCTACAATTTCGCGCATGACGGAACCCAGCTACTACCAGCGCCACATCTTCTTTTGCCTCAACAAGCGCGATGGCGGTGAAGCCTGCTGCGCCGACCACGATGCGCAGCAGGGCTTTGATCACTGCAAATCCCTCGTCAAGGCAGCGCGTCTCAATGGCCCCGGCGGCGTGCGGGTCAACAAGGCCGGGTGCCTGGACCGCTGTGCCGGCGGGCCGGTTGCGGTGGTCTATCCAGAAGCCGTCTGGTACACGTACGTCGATCGACACGACATCGACGAGATCGTGCAGTCGCATCTTGTCGAGGGCAAGGTGGTCGAGCGCTTGCGTTTGTCGCCTGACGTCGGCCGTTGAACCCGAAGACGCATAAGCAGAGTGTTGCCGGCCCAGCCGGTAATCTGGTCTGCGCGATCGACGAGCCGGAAGCGCCTGCGCGCGGGCTGGCGGTGATCTGCCATCCGCACCCGCAGCATGGTGGCACGATGGACAACAAGGTCGTGGTCACTCTGGCGCGCGCGTTTTTGCAATGCGGTTGGCGCGCTGCGCGTTTCAACTTTCGCGGCATCGGCGGCTCGGCTGGCGCGTGGGATGAAGGC
>JANOEG010000083.1:0-5128 GCA_031413095.1 Burkholderiales bacterium
ACTTTGGCCCCTTCAGCCTGAACGGCTTTGCCAAGGCCGAGGTCAGCCGTGCCAGCAAAGTTTGCGGCGGCGGGCCCGTCAACAACCTGAGCACGGTAGGCGAGGCCGTGTCGTCGGCCTGCCAGTTGTTCCCGGGTGAGAACCGGGAGCGCCCGTGGGCCGACGCTTTGGTGGTCGGGCGCGAATACGGCACCCGCGACGGCCACATCACGCTCGCTCAACCGTACCTCGGCGTCATGTTCGATCTGCCGCGGGGCTTCACGGTGCTGGGGTTGATCAGCCAGCGCTGGCGCGACGGCAAGGTCGACATTCCGGGCATCTGGTATGAAAAGAACATTGCGCTGAGCCATGAAGACTACGGCAGCGTTCGCTTCGGCGCCTTCCCGACACGCGCCTGGGGCTTCGCCGACTATCCTTTCGCTGGCGACTTCGGCGGCGGCGACACCTGGGCCTCGACGGGCGCGGGCTACGGCCTGAACACCAAGGCCATCCGCTACACCGCGCGCACGCTGGACGTGCTCGATGGCGACCTGGTGCTGGAGGCCACCTGGGACCGCGGCGACACCTCGTTCAAGCGCAACAAGCCGCGCTTCCTCGAGTTCTGGGCCCGCTACTACCGGGGCGATCTGAAGCTCGATGCCATGTACCAGGACACGCGCAACGGTCCGCCCGTGTCCTGGGGCCATGCGCCTTTCACCGGCGTGTTCTACGACGCCAAGTACGACAGCAAGATCGGCAGCTCGGGCCAGAGCATCGCGATGCTGATGGCGCGCTACCCGATCAACTCGAGCTTCGAAGTCGGCGCCGGCGTGCGCCACAACCGCTGGAGCGGCGCTTACGCCGTATGCATCGACTTCATCGACGGGCAGTGCCGCTACAACAACTTCTTCAACGTCGACTTCTTCGGCACCGACGCCAGAGGCGTGCAGAGCCCGGGTTACTCGGTCAGGTCGAACGACTTCACCGCCGGCATTCGCTACGTCAATGGCCCTTGGAGCGCCAGCACCGGCCTGGTTTACCTGAGCGAGGCCCGCACCGACAACCCGAGCGAGCGCGGGCAGGGCAATTCGCTGCTTCGCGGCTCGATCGGCGGCAGCTACGACTTCGGTCGTGGGCTGACTGCCTCCTTGGGGTTTAGTGCCTCGGCCTACGGGCAGCAGCCACAAGCCTGGGGCTGCAACATTCTGAGAGACCGGCCTGCCAACAGTTGCACGCTGGCGCCAAGATCGGCGCCGGACAACAACGTCGGCGGTGGCGACGCGCGTGTCAGCCGGTACAGCAACGGGGTCTCAGCCGGCCTGACCTACTCGTTCTGAGGCATACATGATGAACACAGCTCAAGCATTGCGTGCCTCGTTGCGCGTTTCCCCGTCCGCCTGGTTGGCGGCGCTGATTCTGGGCGTGGCGGGCGTTCTGGTGGCCTGCGGCGGCGGCGGTACGGTGCCGGCGACGCAGCCGGGCGGCCTGCGCCCGCTCAGCGCGGACTTTGCGAGTCGCAAGGCGGTGGCCTATTCGCCATACCGTTCGGCCGATCGAGACACCGAGGTCGTCACGCGCGCGAATGTGCTGCAGGACCTCGGGCTGTTGGCTCAGGGCGGCTTCACGCTGATCCGCACGTTCGACAGCTCCGAAGAATTCGCGCGCCTGATGCTGCAGATCATCCAGGACAACCAGATCAATATGAAGGTCCAACTGGGCATCTTCATCGCGCCCACCAACGGCACCGGGTCGGCGCTGGCAAGTGCACTGCAGTTCAATGACGCCGAAGTCGCGCGTGGCATCAGGTTGGCCAACGAGTTCAAGGACATCGTCGCTGCGGTCAGTGTCGGCAACGAGTCGATTGCCTTCGGCACCAGCACACCCGAAGTCATGGCCGCCTACCTGTCCACGGTGCGCGGCGGCATCACCCAACCGCTGACCACCAACGATGTCTGGGATGCTTACGCGGGCTTGCCAGGCCGAAGCGGGGAGGGCATGCCCGCCTTCGTGACCAACCTGATTGACTTCGCCGCGGTGCACACCTACCCCATCCTGTACGCGTCGCCGAGCTACTACGACCCCTGGGACTGGGAGCAGCAGGCCGTGCCTGAAGCCGCCCGCGCTGCGGCGATGATGGATGCCGCGGTCGAGCGCGTGAAAGTGAACTATGCCGCCGTGCGCCGGCACCTCGACGGCCAGGGGCACAGCGAGATGCCGATCGTGATCGGCGAGACCGGGTGGAAGGCCATCCCGACCGGCGACCTGACCTTTCTCGCGCACCCGGTCAACCAGAAGATGTTCTATGACCGCCTGATCGCCTGGGGCAACGATAGCAGGGACATCGGCGGTCCGGTCGCGATCTTCTATTTCGAAGCCTTCGACGAACCGTGGAAGGCCACCGCCAACCCAGGTTTCAACGATGACAACTGGGGCCTGTTCAATGTCAGCCGCCAGGCACGCTACGTGGTGCAGAGCCTGTACCCGGCCAGCCTGTGGGAGCCCGGCAGCTACACCCTGGCCGACGCCGTGTTCGCGCCCACCGTGGTGTCCCAGGTCATCACCGCCAATCGCTACACCGTCTATGCCGATGCGGTGACGGCAGGCGAGGCCATCGCGCCAGCCGCTCAGTGGTTCGGGTTCGACAACCCGCCCAATGCCTTCGCCGGAGAGGGTAACGATGCCACATTGGCGGCCGAGGGCACGCGCTTCATGGAGATCGGGCCGGCACCGAGTTCGGAGATTGGCAAAGACTACGGTTGGGGCGCACTGACCGTGACCACTCCGCCGCGGGTCGATCTGAGCCAGTTCCTGACCAGCGGCAGGCTGAACTTCAGCATCAAGACCACTTACCCCGGCAAGCTGATGTTCGGCTTCGGCACGACGCAGGCTGGCGCCGTCTTCGTGGTCGCCAGCAACACCAACGCCGACGGCTACGGCTACATCAACGACGGCACCTGGCGTCAGGTGTCGATTCCGATCAGCGCCTTCACTGCAGCGGGCGGCGCGTTCGATCTCACCAAGGTCACCAACACGCTGGTGGTTGCCGACATCTACGAGCAGACCGGCAACGCCAGGGGCAGCACGACCAAGGTCTTCATCGACGCTGTGTACTGGTCGAAGTAGAGCGCACCGCACCGAGCTGGAAAGCGCACACGTGCCCGACTCGCGGTCGCAGTGGTGGGCGTGCGCCGCGCGCCGTGTGGGCGCGGCGTGGCGGGTCGCATGGGGGCTCGCGGCCGGCCTTGGCGTCCACGCCGAGGCGGCTTCTGGCGCAATGTCGGTGCCCGCAGACTACACGTTGGTGTGGTCGGACGAGTTCTGCGGCCAGGGTGGGCCAGACCCGGCGAAGTGGTCCTACGACACCGGGCGCAACCGCGAGGGTTGGCACAACCGCGAGCTGCAGTACTACAGCCGGGAGCGCACGGAGAATGCCGCGCTGCAGGGCGGCAGGCTCGTCATCACTGCTCGCAAAGAGACGCTCTCGTCCGCCGCCGACTGGGGCCGCCAGCGCTACACGTCGGCCCGGCTGCTGAAGCGCGACAAGGCCGAATGGACCTACGGCTTCTTCGAGATTCGAGCCAGGCTGGCTTGCGGCGCGGGATCCTGGCCAGCCATCTGGATGCTCGGCAGCCACGGCGACTGGCCGGCCGGGGGTGAGCTGGACATCATGGAACACATCGGCCACAAGCCCGGGCGGGTCTTCAGTACGGTGCACACGGCGGGCGGGAGCGGCGGCTCGGGAAAAGGTGCCGGGGCTCAAGTGTCTGACGTGTGCACCGCGTTCCACGACTACCAGATGCATTGGACGCAGCACGGCATCCGTTTCGGCATCGACGGCGTCGCTCATTTCGAGTACCGCAATCCCGGCACGGGCAGCGTGCTCTGGCCCTTCGATGCGCCGCAGTTCCTGATCCTCAACGTTGCCATCGGCGGCGACCTCGGCGGCGCGGTCGACGACAGCATTTTCCCCGTGCGCATGGAAGTCGACCACGTTCGCGTCTACCAGCGCGCGCAGTGACCTCCGAGACCACCCCATGAAGCCGACATCGAGCCTGCGTGTCTTCCTCACCCAACGAGGTGGCACCACGCCGCTGCGAGAGCTGCCCCGCCTGGCGCCGGAAGTCGCCGCCGATGCTTTGCTGCCGCGCCTGGTGGTAAATACCGAGCGCCGCTTTCAGACGCTCCTAGGTTTCGGCGGCGCGTTCACCGAGGCCGCTGCGGTGACGTGGCAGCGCTTGCATGGAGTCCAGCGCGAGCAACTGCTGCGCGACTACTTCGACAGCGATGCCGGCCACGGGTACACGTTGTGCCGCGTGCACATGAACAGCTGCGACTTCGCGCTCGGCAACTACGCCCATGTCGAGACGCCGGGCGATGTCGAACTGAACAGCTTCAACATCGACCGCGATCGCCAGGCGCTGCTGCCCTTCATCAAGGCGGCGCTGCGCGTCGCAGGCCGGCCGATTCAGCTTCTCGTTTCGCCATGGAGCCCGCCGGCGTGGATGAAGAGCAACGGCCAGATGAACCACGGCGGCAAGCTGTTACCGCAGTACGCGCAGGCCTGGGCGCGCTGCTTCGTCCGCTTCATCCAGGCCTACGAAGCCGAGGGCGTGCCCGTGTGGGGCGTGTCGGTGCAGAACGAACCAGCGGCAGCGCAGACCTGGGACTCATGCCTGTACAGCGCAGAAGAAGAGCGCGACTTCGTGCGCGACCACCTCGGACCCGAGCTGGCGCAGGCCGGCCTCGGCCGCATCAGGATCGTGATCTGGGACCACAACCGCGACCTGATGGTCGAGCGCGCCGGCGTGGTCTATGCCGATCCCGAGGCCGCGAAATACGTCTGGGGCACCGGCTTTCACTGGTACGGCGAGAACCACTTCGACCATGTGCAACTGGTCCACGACGCTTGGCCCGACAAGCAGTTGCTGTTCACCGAAGGCTGCCAGGAAGGCGGGCCGCACATCGGCTCGTGGGACCTTGGCGAGCGCTATGCCCGCTCGATGATCAACGACATCAACCGCTGGACCGTCGGCTGGATCGACTGGAACCTGTTGCTCGACGAAAGAGGCGGCCCGAACCATGCCGGCAACCTGTGCAGCGCGCCGATCCTGGCCAACGCGGCGGGGGACGCGCTGTTGCACCAGAACTC
>JANOEG010000084.1:0-20409 GCA_031413095.1 Burkholderiales bacterium
TGTCTTTCTCGACGAGCTGATCTGCCGGCCTGCCCACTCGCTCTTGAACCAGTCGCTGCGCAGCGAGCAGGCCAAGATGCGCACCAATGGCGACGGCTTCGGCATTGGCTGGTACGGCGAGGGCGCAGAGCCTGGCGTCTATCGCGAGGTCATGCCCGCCTGGTCGGATGAGAACCTGATGTCGCTGGCGCGCACCTTGAAGTCGCACCTGTTCTTTGCCCATGTGCGCGCCGCCACCGGCACGGCGATCGCGCGCCAAAACTGTCATCCATTCCGCCACGGCAAGTGGCTGTTCATGCACAACGGGCAGATCGGCGGCTATGCGCAAGTGCGGCGCGCGTTGGAGGCGCGGCTGCCCGATGCGCTGTATGCCGCGCGCAAAGGCGCCGCCGATTCGGAGTTGCTGTTTCTGCTGGCGCTGGCACGTATCGAACAGCACGGTTCGAGCGTTCACGAGGCGATGCGGGCCACACTCGACGAGACCATGGCGCTGATGCGCGCGCAGGGCATTGCCGATCCGTTGCGCTTTTCCGCCGCATTGACCGACGGCCGGCGGCTGCACATCTTCCGCTGTGCCAGCGACGATGCACCGCCGACGCTGTACGTCAAACAAGGCGAGCGCGGCACGATCGTCGCTTCCGAGCCGCTGGCCGGTGGTGACGACGGTTGGCGCACGCTGAAGAACGGCGAGATGCTGACGTTCACGCATGCCGGCGCGGCGGCGCTCGTTCCGGCGTAGTCCCGCCCGATCGCTTCGCGCGGTTGTGGAATCTGTCACGCGCGCATGTGTGGGCCGCGATACGGCGGCGTGCCGCAACTGCAACAAGGTGAATGAGAACGATCGCGCTCGCCGTGGCTGCGTCACTTCTCGCGGCCTGCGCTTACATCCCGATGCCAATGCATGCCATCGCGGCGCGCGCCAGCACGTTGAATGACGGTCGTTATGAATCTGTTCGGAGGAATCACCATGTCCAACATCAACACTCAAGTCGCCAACAGCTCGGCTTTCGGCGAGTCGCCGATCCGCGTTGGCTCGTCGTCGTTTTCACGGCCGGCCGCACTGATCGGCGGCGCCACGGCATTGATCGCGCTGACAGCGATCGCGACCACCCTCGTCGTGCGCCCTGCAGCCACGGTAAGCGACGCTGGCGCCGAGGCGCGCACGGCCGCGGTGGCGACGCAGGCCCTGCTGTCGTCGCAATCGTCGACCAACAAGGTGGCCGGCACCGTCGAAAGCGACAAGGCTGTCCTCGACGATGCCGTCGAGAAGGCTGAACCCAAGCCTGCACCGCGCACGGAAAAAGCACAGCCGCAGCGCAGCAGCAGCAAGCCCGCGGCGGCCAAGCCAGCAGCGGCGACGCCGGTGGCTGCAGCCTGCGCGACCTGTGGCGTCATCGAGTCGGTAACGCCGTTCGAGAAAAAAGGCGAAGGCACCGGCATCGGCGCCGTGGCCGGCGGCGTGCTCGGCGGCGTGGTCGGCAACCAGGTCGGCGGCGGCAACGGCAAGAAAGCGATGACGGTCCTCGGCGCCGTGGGCGGCGGCATGGCCGGTCACGAGATCGAGAAGCGTCAGCGCTCGACGACGCTGTATGCGGTCAAGGTGCGCATGCAGGATGGTTCGTTGCGCAGCGTCACGCAATCGACGGCGCCGACGGTGGGAGAGAAGGTCACGCTCGACGGCTCGCAGCTCAAGGCGCGCGGCTAGATCTCGACCTTCGCCCCCAACTCCACGACACGATTGGTCGGCAGGTTCAGAAAGTCCGCGGCCGCGCCGGCGTTGCGGTGCATCGACGCGAAAAGCTTCTCGCGCCACATCGCCATGCCTTCGCCGAGCGTCGGGATGACGATGTCGCGTGACAGGAAATAGCTGGTCTGCATGTCGTCGAGCGGCACGCCGCGGCCTTCGAGCAGTTTCAAGGCTTCGGGTACGTCGGGCTCGTTCTTGAAACCGAAGTGCAGCGTCACGGCCCAGCAGTCGTGGCCGAGCGAGTCCATCTCGACGCGTTTGTCGAAGCCGATCCAGGGCACGTCGTGCTGGCGTACCGTGACGAAGAGGTTGAACTCGTGCAGCACCTTGTTGTGCTTGAGGTTGTGCAGCAGCGCGTTGGGGGTGATGCCGGCTTCGGAGGTCAGGAAGACTGCGGTGCCGTCGGCGCGTGCCGGGGGGCTGACGAAGACAGCTTCGAGAAAGTCCGTCAGCGGGATGGCATCGGTGCGCAACTTCTGCGACAGCAGCTTGCGCCCTTGAGTCCAGGTCAACATCAGCGTGAACATGAAAATGCCGATGACGATCGGGAACCAGCCGCCGCCGAACAGCTTCAACAGGTTCGACGCGAAGAACATGATGTCGATGACGAAGAAGAAGCCGGTGGCCGCGATGCAAAGCGCCAGCGGGTACTTCCAGCCGTAGCGCAGCACGAAGAAGGTCATCACGGTCGTGATGGTCATGTCGAGTGTCACCGCGATGCCGTAAGCCGCGGCCAGGTTGGTCGATGACTTGAACATCACGACCGCCAGCACGATGAAGACGAACAGGCCCCAATTGACGAAGGGCACGTAGATCTGCCCGGTGTCGCGCACCGACGTGTGGTGGATGGTCATGCGCGGCAAGAGGCCGAGCTGGATGGCTTGTTTGGTGACCGAAAACGCCGCTGTGATCAACGCCTGCGAAGCGATCACGGTGGCCGCGGTGGCGAGAAAGACCAGTGGCAGGCGCGCCCAATCCGGCGCCATCAAATAAAACGGGTTGCTGATGGCCTCGGGCTTCGACAGCAGCAGCGCGCCCTGGCCGAAGTAGTTGATGACCAGCGCCGGCATCACCAGCGCGTACCAGGCGATTCGAATCGGCAGCTTGCCGAAGTGGCCGAGGTCGGCGTAAAGCGCCTCGCCGCCGGTGACGACGAGCACCACCGCGCCAAGGGCGATGAAGGCGACCAGCGGTTGCGCAGTGATGAACGCCAGCGCGTAGCCCGGGTTCAATGCGACCAGCACGCCAGGGTGCGCGGCAATGTGTGGCACCCCCAGGGCGACCAGCGCGGCGAACCAGACCAGCGTCACCGGGCCGAACCATTTGCCGATGCCGGCGGTGCCGAAGCGCTGCACCGCGAACAGGCCGGTCAGCACGATCAGCGTCAGCGGGATCACCCAGTCGTGCAGCTTCGGCGCGGCCACTTCAAGGCCTTCGACGGCTGAGAGCACCGAGATCGCCGGCGTGATGACGCCGTCACCGTAGAAGACCGCGGTGCCGAACAAGCCCACCGTCATCAGCGTGCGCCGCAGTTGCGGCTTGTCGCGCACCGCATGGGTGGCCAGCGCCAGCATCGCGATCAGGCCGCCTTCGCCATTGTTGTCGGCGCGCAGGATCAGCAGCACGTATTTCAACGAGATGATGACCATGAGCGTCCAGAAGATCAGCGACAGCACACCGAGGATGTTGGCCGGCGTGGTGGCCACATGGCCGCCGTGGAAGATCTCTTTCAGCGCATACAGCGGGCTGGTGCCGATGTCGCCATAGACCACGCCCAACGCCGCCAGCGTCAGTGCGGCCAGCGCGGAGGGCGATTTTTGTTTTACTGCGGGAGCGCTCAAGCCGGGCCGCGCGAGACGGTCGCGCACATATTGGGGGGTGCATTGTGCGCCGCAGCATCGGGCGGCGCCAGCGCGGCGTTACCGCCGCGCCACGCTGGCATCAGGACAGGGTGATGGCTTGGCGCTCGCAGCCCAGCGCGCGGTTCTCGTCGCCTTCGGCGCGGGCCAGTGTGGCCAGACGCCTCCAGCACTCACGACGCGCGTCGCCGACCAGCGTTGGCGTCGCGGCGGCGCGCTCGAGCGGGGAGCGCGCCTTGCCCCACAAGCCGCGCTCGGCATAGGCGCTGCCGACGACAGCCTGCACCGCCGCCTCTTGCGGCAGAGCTTGCTCAGCCGCTTGCAGGCGCGGCAGCCAGTCGGGGCCGATGCCGTCGAGGTTGCGTGCCAGCGCCAGCGAGACCGCTTCGCGTTCCTCACGGCTCTGCTCCGCCAGGCGCTCCCACAGCGGCATCAGCCAGGCGCGGGCTCGGAAGACATCGCCAAACGTGGCGGCACGGCGCGCCGCGCGCGCAGCGACGAACGCGTCGGCGTGGTCCGTCGCGTCGAGTTGCTGCCAGGCCCGTTCGAGCTGATCGCTGTCGCGCGCGGCGTCGAGCGTTTCGATGGCCAGCGAGCGCAACAGGCCCTGTGCGGCGCCCGGCGTGAAGGCCTGGTGCTTGGCCAGCAGGCGCGCCGTGCGCAGGCCCTCGCCCGGATCGCCTGCCAGACGCTGCGCCTGCAGCTTCAAGCGCAGCGCCTGCGTGCGCCGGGCCACGCCGGGTGGCAGGGCCGACAGCAGCGTCAGCGCGCGTTCGGCGTCGCGGTCGTCGATGGCCCACTCGGCCGCCAGCAGCGTCACTGCGTCTTCGGTGGCGCGCGCGCCACCGGAGCGGTGCTCGCGCTGCAGCTGTTCGAGTTGCGCGATCTGTTTGTCGCGCTGTGGCCGGTCTTGCAGACGGTGCAGGCTGGCGCCGGCCAGCAGGTGTGCCAGGCCGCGCGTCGAGGCTTCGTCCTGCATCCCCGGCGTGCCGCGGTGAATGCCGATGGCACGCTCGGCGGCCTTGTGCGCGCGGCTGTAGCGCGCGCCGAAGTACTCCGCCAGCGCCTCGCGCAGCGCCGACTGCGCGGCGCGTTCGCGGCGTTGCATCCGCCACGCGCTGGCGCGCTCGGGCAACGTCAGCAAGGACTGCACGCCCCGCAACACCACCAGCAGCGCCACGCAGGTGCCGAGCAGGCCGAGCAGGAACAGGTTCAATGACAGGTCGAGCCGCCAACCGCTCCAGTACAGGCTGACCAAGCCGTCGTTGCGGCCGAAGGTGGTGGCGGCGACGACAGCGGCAATGGCCAGCAGGACGAGCCAGATGACGGACTTCATTGCAGGCCAGCGCTGGGCCGCTCCCAAGCGGCCTGCACTCCCCTCGGGGGACCCGAACGCAGTGAGCTAAGGGCTGTCATGACACCAGCGCCAGGCCGCCCCAAGGCGAGCGCGCGCCCCCTCGGGGGGCAGCGAACGAAGTGAGCGTGGGGGCTGACATCACTATCGACCGGCAGCAGCGGTGGTCAGCGCGGCAAGCGTTTCGTCGGGCCGCGGCAGCGCGCTCTGTCGCGATTGCGCGCTGACCTGGCGCAGCGCCTCGCTGGCCGCCACGACGCGCTTGGATGAGCGGTCGAAGTAGCGGTCGAGCACGGACTGCGCATCACGCAGATCGGATTGCGCAATGTCGAACTGGCGCGAGAACAGCGCCAGGCGCGCGTTGAGCAGGCGCAGTTTCAGGTTTTCGCGCAGGAAGACCTGCTGCTCGGGCGTGGCCAGCACGCTCTCGGGATGATCGATCTTGGTCACGCGGACCAGCGATCGCAGCTCATTGCCGACATGCGCGAGCCCGGCCTGCCACCACGCGGCTGCCTGGCTGCGCCAGTTGCCGTCGCCAGTCGTTGCCGAAGGTGTCGTCGCAGGCGCTACCGCCGCCGCGGCGGCGGGCCGCCCCACCGCCAGCAGCGGCAGCTCATCGACCAGTCGCACCGCTTCGTCCAGGCGTGCGGCGAGCGTGGCCACATCGACCGCGCCTTGTGCACGCGTGCGCTCGAGGTCGCGCGTGATGGCGCGGCGAACGCGCTCCAGGCGCGGCTGGTTGTAGCGCGCCAGGCGCTCGTCGGCTTGCTTCAAGGTCAGCACGAGCGGCTCGGCGCTGCCGGTGAGCGCGCTCTGCTGCAAGGCGACGCGGATGGCAGCCTCGACATCGGCGACCACGTTTTCGTCGCGCGAGCGGGCCACCGATTGCAGCAGCTCTTCGACCTGCGAGCGCTGCATCGCCGCGTCGCTGACACGCGCGTCGAGCAGGGCGCTCTTGGCCGCCGCGTCTTGGGCCAGCTCCTGTGCCGTGCGCGCAGCAGCGCGGGCGTCGGCAGCATCGCGCTGGCTCGACTCCTGGCGTTGCACCAGCTCGCGTTCGAGCGATTTGACGCGGCGCTGCGTTTGCCACGCCACCGCCAGCGCGATCACCGTGAAGCCGAGCGCGATCACGGCCAGTAGCGCCGGCCAGCGCGAGGGGGGACGCGCGATTGCCAGTGGGGCAGCCGGCGCCGGTAGCAGCGCCGCCACCGGCGCCGTCGGAGTGTCTTCGGGTGTGTTCACGAGGACGACAATTCTAGAGATCGCCGAGCGAACCCACCGCCGACAACACCGCCTCGACCACCGGCGGCGCTTCGAGCACTCGCCCGAATCCGGCGCGGCGTGCGCGTTGCGCGATGCGCGGGTGCGAGGCCACGGCGATGCTGTCGCGCCACTCGGTGCCCGGCGCCAGCAACGTGACGACGGCCAGCAGGTGGTCGATCGCTTCGGCGCTCGACAGCAGCCACACATGCTGCCCCGGTGCAGCAAGGGCCGCCAGCGCCAGCGCGCGTTCTGCATCCGACCACTCCGGCGCGCGGCGCTGATAGGCCTGCACGAAGGCGAGCTTCGCGCCGCCAGCGCGCAGCGCCTGTGCGAACTCGTCGCGGCCGCCGTCGCCGCGAATGATCAGGGCGTTGCGGCCGACCCAGTCTTCGCTTTGCAGCTCCGCCCACAACGCCGTCGAGTCGAACGGCGCCGCGCGCGGCGCCACGCACAGCGCCTCGGGCACACCGGCAGCGACCAGCGCTTCGACCGTGCCGGGACCGGTGGCAGCGGCACGCAAGCCCCGCGGCCACGTGCGCGCAGCGGGACGCGCGGCAAAAAAACTCGTCACGGCGTTCGGGCTGACGAACATCGCGAGGTCCCGCTGCGGCAGCAGGTGCCAGGCGTCGCGCAGCGCTGCTGTGTCAGGCATCGGCTCGATGGCGATCAGCGGCAAGGCCTGCGCCTGCAAGCCCTTGTCGCGCAGCTTGTCAACCCACGCCGCGGCCTGCGGCGCCGGGCGCGTGACGAGCAGGGTCAGCGCCATGCGGCCACGACGTCAATCGGTGTGCAGGTACGAAGCGGCACCGCGATCGCGCAGCGTCGCCACGGCGGCAGCGCCGAGCGCTTCCGCATCGGACACCGTGGTCACCGCGCCTTGTGTGCGCGCGTGCAGCAGGGGCCGGCTCGGCGCATCGGCGTCGCCGAGTGCAGTGCGCAGTTGCAGCACCGCGCCTTCCCAATACGCATGCGCGGCCAGCGGCACCGAACAGCTGCCGCCCAAGCCGCGCGAGACGGCGCGCTCAGCGTGCACCGCCAGCCACGCCGGTGCATCGATCAGCGTGGCCAGAGCATCGCGCAGCGCTGCGTCGTCCGCACGAACCTCGATGCCGAGCGCGCCCTGGCCGGCGGCGGGCAACATCTGCGTGGCGTCGAAGCGCGAGCGGATGCGCTCGGCCAGCCCGAGGCGCATCAGGCCCGCGGCGGCAAGCACGATGGCGTCGTAGTGGCCCTCGTCCAGCTTGCGCAAGCGCGTGTCGAGGTTGCCGCGCAGCGGCTCGATCACCAAGTCGGGGCGCTCCGCCGCAATCTGCACCACGCGGCGCAGGCTTGAGGTGCCGACAGTCGCGCCTTGCGGCAGATCGGCCAGCGACGCGAAGCGCGGCGAGACGAAGGCGTCACGAGGGTCTTCGCGCTCCAGCACGGCGGCCAGCGCAAAGCCTTCGGGCAGGTTCATCGGCACGTCCTTGAGCGAGTGCACAGCAAGATCGGCGCGCTTTTCTTCGAGCGCCGTTTCCAGTTCCTTGACGAACAGGCCCTTGCCGCCGACCTTGGACAGCGCCACGTCAAGGATCTGGTCGCCGCGCGTCGTCATGCCGAGCAGCTCGACTTCAATGCCGAAACGCTGCTGCAACAGCGCTTGCACATGTTTTGCTTGCCACAGCGCGAGGCGGCTCTCGCGAGTGGCGATGGTGAGTTTGCGACGACCTGGAAGAGCACTCATGCGGGCATTATCGATGCCTTGGTAACATCAAATTCAGTAACCGGATTACACGTCATGCCCAGAGCGAAGACCTCATCACGTGATCAGAGTGACGCCGCGGCGAAGAACCGCCCGCTGGTCGAAGACATCCGCCTGCTGGGCCGCATCCTCGGCGACGTGATCCGCGAGCAGGAGGGCAACGAAGCCTTCGAGTTGATTGAGCGCGTGCGCCAGTTGTCGGTAGCGTACCGGTTGAAGAAAGACGCCTCGGCCGGCCGCGTCCTCGACCGGCTGCTGAAAAACCTGTCGGGCGACCAGACCGTGAGCGTGATCCGCGCTTTCAGCTATTTCTCTCACCTGGCCAATATCGCCGAAGACCGCCACCACGTGCGCCGCCGCGAGCACCACGAGCGCGAAGGCCATTTGCAGGAAGGCTCGCTGGCGATGGCGTTCGACCGCCTGTTCAACGCCGGCCTGCGCGCCAGCGAGATTGCGGCCACGCTCGGCCAGGCCCACATCAGCCCGGTGTTGACCGCACACCCGACCGAGGTGCAGCGAAAGAGCATCCTCGACGCCGAGCGGGCGATCGCCGAACTGGTGGGCGAGCGCGACCGCCTGGCCACCGAGCGCGAGCATGCCGACAACGAGGCCTTGCTGCGCGCCCGGGTGACGCAGCTATGGCAGACGCGCATGCTGCGCCAGGTCAAGCTCACCGTGTCCGACGAGATCGAAAACGCGCTGTCGTATTACCACTCGACCTTCCTGCGCGAGATTCCGCACCTGTACCGCGACATCGAGCGCACGCTACACGGCCATGCGGTGGCCAACTTCCTGCGCATGGGCCACTGGATCGGCGGTGACCGCGACGGCAACCCGAACGTTGGCGCGCCGACACTGAACATCGCTCTGGCGCGCCAGGCCGAAGTGGCGCTGCGCCATTACCTGACCGAGGTTCATGCGCTGGGTGGCGAGTTGTCGATTTCGCAGACCTTGGCGCCCGTGACGGCGCCGATGCGCGCGTTGGCCGAGTCTTCGCCCGACCGCAACCCGCACCGCGAGGACGAGCCCTACCGGCGTGCCCTGATCGGCGTCTATGCGCGCCTGGCCGCCAACCTGCACGACTTCACCGGCACCGAGGCCCTGCGCCACGCGGTGGCGCCGCAGAACCCGTACGCGAGCTCGGCCGAGTTCCTGGCCGACCTGCGCACCATTGAGGTCTCGTTGCACCACCACCACGCCAGTTCGCTGATCGCGCCGCGCCTGGCGCCGCTGATGCGCGCGGTGCAGGTCTTCGGCTTCCACCTCGCAACGATCGACCTGCGGCAGAGTTCCGATCAGCACGAACTGGTGATCGCCGAGCTGCTGCGCGTGGCCCGCATCGAGGCCGACTACAGCGCGCTGACCGAAGACGCGCGCCGCGACTGTTTGCTCGCGCTGCTCAACGACGCGCGGCCGCTGCGCGTGCGCGGCCACGGCTACAGCGATCTGGCGCAGGGCGAACTGGCGGTGTTCGAGGCCGCGCGCGAGGCGCTGCAGCGTTATGGCCGCCATGCCATCCGCCACTACATCATTTCGCACACCGAGCAGGTCAGCGATCTGCTCGAGGTGCTGCTGCTGCAAAAGGAGTGCGGCCTGCTGCGTGGCACGCTCGACACCGAGGCGCTGGCCGACCTGATCGTGGTGCCGCTGTTCGAGACCATCGAAGACCTGCGCCAGGCCTCGATCATCATGCGCGACTTCTACGCCCTGCCCGGCGTGCTGTCGCTGGTGCTGGGCAGCCGCGTCGGCGCCTTCCCCGAGCAGGACATCATGCTCGGCTACAGCGACAGCAACAAGGACGGCGGCTTCTTCACCAGCAACTGGGAGCTGTACCGCGCCGAAACCGCGCTGGTGGCGCTGTTTTCGCCGCTGGAGCGTCAGCACGGCCTGAAGCTGCGCCTGTTCCACGGCCGCGGCGGCACGGTGGGACGCGGCGGCGGCCCGAGCTACCAGGCGATCCTGGCGCAACCGCCGGGCACGGTGAACGGCCAGATTCGCCTGACCGAGCAGGGCGAGATCATCGCGTCGAAGTACGCGCACCCGGAGATCGGCCGGCGCAATCTGGAAACGCTCGTCGCGGCGACGCTCGAAGCCACGCTGCTGCACCCGACGAAGACGGCGCCAAAGGCCTTTCTCGATGCCGCGGCCGAGATCAGCGAGGCCAGCTTCAAGGCCTACCGCGCGCTGGTCTATGGCACGCCCGGCTTCACGGACTACTTTTTCGAAGCGACGCCGATACGCGAGATTGCCGAGCTCAACATCGGTTCGCGGCCCGCGTCACGCAAAGCCGGCCGCCGCATCGAAGACCTGCGCGCGATCCCCTGGGGCTTTTCATGGGGCCAGTGCCGCGTCGCGCTGCCGGGCTGGGCGGGCTTCGGCAGCGCCATTGAGCAGTGGCTCGGCACCGTCCCCGGCAAGCGCAAGGAGCGCTTGGCGCTGCTGCAGAAGATGGTCAAGCAGTGGCCGTTTTTCCGCACGCTGCTCTCCAACCTTGACATGGTGCTGGCCAAGAGCGACCTGCGCATCGCCGCGCGTTACGTCGAGCTGGTCGAAGACAAGAAGCTGGCCAAGCGCATCTTCGGCGCGGTGCAAGCCGAGTGGGAGAAGACCAATGCCATGCTGTCGCTGATCACCGGTGACCGTGAACGGCTGGCAACCAACCCGTCGCTGGCGCGCTCGATCGAGCACCGCTTCCCCTACCTCGACCCGCTGAACCATTTGCAGGTTGAGCTGATGCGGCGTTACCGGCAGCAGAAGGCCAGCGACCCCGGCGCCGACCGCGTCAAACGCGGCATTCACATTTCGATCAATGGCATTGCTGCAGGACTTCGGAACACGGGCTGAGGCTCAGGCGGGTCGCGCAGGGGCCTGGGTGCGGCGCGGCGCCGTCGCTCATGCTGGAGTACCAGAAATCGCGCCGTCGCCGCACCGCACCCAGGCCGGGACCCACTGTTCATGTTCGTGGAGTCGAATATGAAAGATCTCCTCGGGTCACAAAAAGCAATAAACAGTTGATCAAATTGATGATCTAAGTAAACTCTATGCAATGCCAAAAACCCCGGAAGCCCTCCAGTCGCTGCCTGCCGCGGTGACCGGCGCGCTTGCGGCTCTAGGCGAAAACCTGGCCGTGGCGCGCTTGCGCCGGCGCGAATCGCAACGCGCTTGGGCGCAGCGTCTGGGGGTTTCGGTGCCGACGCTGATCCGCATGGAGCGCGGCGATCCGGGCGTTGGCATGGGCATCTATGCCACCGCGCTGTGGCTCATCGGCCGCGCGCAGGCGCTGCCGGAGCTGGCCGACCCGCAGGCCGATCGCGGGGCTTTGGAACGCGATGTGCGTGCCGCCGTGAAGCGCCGCGCGGCGCGCAAGAAGGCGGCTGTTGAGTAGCGTGGCGGGCTATGCGCCGAACGACGAGCTGCACCTGTGGTGGCTCGCCCAGCCTTTGCAGCCGCGTTACGTCGGCGCCCTGCACATGGCACGCACGGTTCGTGGCGTGTCACTGCGCTATGGCACCGACTGGCTCGCCAAAGGTGTCGCGCTGTCCGAAGACCTGCCGCTGATCGACGAAGAATTTTTGCCGCGCGAGCGCGACAGCGCTGCCGGTGCGGTCGACGATGCGCGGCCCGACCGTTGGGGCGAGCGCGTGATCCGTTTCATCGACAAGCCGCCGCGCCTGTCGCTGCTGGAGTACCTGTACTTCGCGGGCGACGAGCGCTTCGGCGCGCTCGGCGTTTCCACATCGGCAAGCGAGTACCGGCCGCGCCGACTCGGCCCGCTGCCGACACTCGCCGACACAGCCGCGATCCATGAGCTTGTGCGCCGCGTGCTCGACAACGAGCCGATTGCCGCTGACCAGTTGCGGCTTCTCGCGCCCGGCGTCACGATGGGCGGCGCGCGGCCAAAGGCGCTGGTTGATGTCGATGGGCTGCCCTGGGTCGTCAAGTTCGCTGACCCGGGCGAGCCCACCGATGCGCCGCTGATCGAACACGCGACGATGACGCTGGCCAAGCTGGCGCGCATCACGACGGCCGAGACGCGCGCCATCCGCCTGACCGATGGCCACGCGCTGGCGATCCGCCGCTTCGACCGATCACGCCTGGGCGATGGCAGGTTGCAGCGCATCCACGCGCAATCGGCGCACGTCGCCCTGGGCGCCGCCGGTGAGCGCTCCGGCTACCCGGAACTGGCGCAACTGCTGCGCCGCCGCGGTGTCGCTGCGGGAGGCCAGAACACCGAGCAGATGCAAGAACTCTTCCGTCGCATGGTCTTCAACATCCTGATCGACAACACCGACGATCACGACAAGAACCACGTGCTGCTGGCGCGCGACGACCAGCAATTCGAACTCGCCCCCGCTTTCGACGTGCTGCCCTCGGGCCAGGCGCTCGGCTATCAGCAGATGCGTGTCGGCGATGACGACGCCGACGCGACGATCGACAACGCGCTGTCGATGTGCACGCAATTCGGCTTGAAGCGCGATGCTGCGGTGGCGCAAGCGCGCGAGGTGGCCCGGGTGGTGCGGCGCTGGACTACGCACTTCGCCAACGAAGGCGTCAGCGTGCGCGACCTCGACTACCACGCCGCGCAGATCGACCGGCCGTTTTTGCGCGAGCAGCGCGCCGAATTGATCGCCGGTTGACACAGCATCCGGCGGCGGCGACACTCTAGTCCTCTATAGGACTAGCTATGTCGGTGCATCCACTTCTTCTCGAACCCGGGCAGGCACGCTACGCAGCGCTGGCCGCTGCGATGCGTGCGCGCATCGTGGCCGGCGAGTGGCCGGCCGGGTCGGCGATTCCCGCTGAGCAGACGCTGGCCGCCGAGCACGGCGTGGCGCTCGGCACGATGCGGCGCGCCATCGAGCTGCTGGCCACGCAGGGGCTGGTGACGCGTGAGCACGGTCGCGGCACCTTCGTGCGGTCGGGGCTGGCCGGTGCGCCGATGCTGCGCTTCTTCCGCTTCGGCCAAACCGGCGAGGCGCCGCGCTCGCGCATCCTGGCGCGCGACACGGTCGCGCTGCCGGCCGAGGCGGCGCGCACGCTGGGCATGGCGCCGGGTGAATCGGCGCTGCGCCTGAAGCGGCTGCGTTCGATCGGTGCCCAGCCGTGTCTGTACGAGGAGATCTGGCTGCCGCTACCGCTGTTCGCAGCCTTGGCCGAGAGCAGCACCGCCGACTGGGGCGACTTGCTCTACCCGCTATTCGCACAGCGCTGCGGCGTGCAGGTGCACCGCGCGCTCGACAGCATCGGCTTTGGCAACCTCGCTGCCGCGCCAGCGCGCGCGCTCAAGTTGCCGCCCGGCCACCCGTGCGCGCGCGTGCAGCGTCTGGCCTACGACCTGGCCGGGCGCTGTGTCGAAGCGCGCACGACGCTGGGCGACGCCAACGCTTTTGCCTACACCGTGGCCATCACATGAGGAGAACTAAAACGTGAACACGACTCTGGACAACACGCGGCGCAGGCTGCTCGGCGCCGCGTCCTGCGCGCTGCTCACCGTGCCAGCTGGCCGTGCATCGGCTGCCGGCGACATCGCCGGCGGCAAGCCGATCACGCTGCTGGTCAGCTACCCGGCCGGCGGTGGCGCCGACGTGATGGCGCGCCTGATCGCGCCGCGTCTGGCCGCTGCGCTCGGCCAGCCGGTGGTGGTGGAGAACAAACCCGGCGCCAGCGGCACGATCGCGGCCGCACAGGTGGCGCGCGCCGCGCCCGACGGCGCAACGCTGCTGCTCGACGCGTCGTCGTTCGCCGTCAACCCAGCGCTGTTCGACAACAAGCTGCCGTACGACGCGGCCAGCGCCTTTGCGCCGCTCGCGGTGTTGGCGCTGTACCCCAACGTGCTGGTGTGCACGCCGGGCTTCGAAGCCAAGTCGCTGGCCGACGTGCTGCGGCTGGCGCGCGCCCAGCCCGGCAAGCTGGCTTACGCGTCGTCGGGCAACGGCTCGGCGCAGCACCTGGCCGGCGCGCTGTTCGAAGCCATGGCCAAGGTCGAGCTGACGCATGTGCCCTACCGCGGCGGAGGCCCGGCGCTGACCGACGTGATGGGCGGGCAGGTGCCGCTGTTCTTTGCCAACCTGGCGTCGTCGCTCGGGCACATCCAGTCGGGCCGCTTGCGTGCGCTGGCCGTCACGTCCAAGGTGCGCTCGCGCGTGCTGCCCGAGTTGCCCACGCTGGACGAAGCCGGCTTGAAGGGCTATGAAGTGCTCGAGTGGAATCCGGTGCTTGCGCCGGCCGGCGTGCCCGCGCCGCTGCACGCCAAACTCGCCGCAGCCATGCGCGCGGCAATGGCCGACCCCGAGGTGCTGGGCCGCGTGCGCGCGCTCGGCGGCGAGGTCTTCGGCGGCGACGAGCGCCAGGCGCAGGCCTTCCTGCAAGCGCAGCAGGCGCTGTGGGGCCGCGTCGTGCGCGAGCGCCGCATCACGCGTGAATGACGCGCACGAATGACGTTGCGGTGAGCCACGACGGCTGGGATTGCCATGTGCACGTCTTTGACGCCGAGGCGCCGGCGCGGCCGGGCCATTACGCGCCGGTGGACCGGCCGCTCGAAGCGATCGAAGCAAGCGCCGCCGAGCACGGCATCGGCCACTTGGTGATTGTGCAGCCCAGCGTCTATGGCAGCGACCACCGCGTGCTGCTGCGCGCGCTCCAGGCCGGCGGTGGCCGCCACCTCGGCGTGGCCGTGGTCGAGCCGGCCGTGAGCGATGCCGAACTCGACCGCCTGCATGCTGCGGGCGTGCGCGGCATCCGCTTCAACCTTGTCTCGCCGGTGGGTCACCGTGGCGATGTGCAGGCCGATCTGACGGCGCTCGCGCCGCGATTGCGCGAGCGCGCCTGGCATGTGCAGTGGTACGTCGAAGCGGCGCAGCTGCCATGGCTGGCTGATGTGCAGACTGCGTGCGACCTGCGCTTCGTGCTCGATCACTTCGGCGGCTTGCACACCTGCGCCCTCGACGACACGACCGCATGGGCCGCTGCCACCCGCCTCGCCAATGCCGGCGCGTGGTTGAAAGTGTCGGGCGCCTACCGCGCGAACCACTCGCCGGCGGCAGGCCCTCTCGAAGCCACGCTGCGGCGCGCGCTCGGGCTGTTCGGCGCGCATGTGGTCTGGGGCTCGGACTGGCCGCACACCAGCTTGGTGCCCGAGCGCGTGCCTTCATATGTTTCCCTGTTGGCGCCGCTGCGTGCGGCGCTCGCTCCTGACGGCGTCGCTGAGGTGCTCGCACGCCAACCGCTGGCCCTTTACCAACCTGAGAAAACCAAACCATGAACACCGCTTCTGTGCTCTCACGCCGCGACTGGCTCGCCCTGTCGGCCGCCGGCATCACCCTGCCGGGTCTGGCGCAAGCCCAGGCCGCCTGGCCGACGAAGCCGGTGCGCTTTGTCGTTCCCTTCGCGCCCGGCGGCAGCTCCGAGATCGTTGCGCGCACGTTGGCGGTTGAACTCTCCAAAGGCCTCGGCCAATCGGTCTTCGTCGACAACAAGCCCGGCGCCGCCGGCAACATCGCGATGACCGAGGTGGCGCAATCGACCGACCAGCACACGCTGGTCCTCGGCCACATCGGCACGCTGGCCGTCAACCCGTACATCTTCGACAAGCTGCCCTACGACCCGGCCAAGGATTTCAAGCCAGTGACGCTGCTGGCCAAGGTGCCGAGCCTGTACCTCGTGCACCCCGATCTGCCGGTGAAAAACCTGAAGGAGTTCGTCGCGCTGGCCAAGAGCAAGCCGGGGCGCCTGAACTACGGCTCGGCCGGCAACGGCAGCGCCGGGCACCTGGCGATGGAATACCTGAAGGCCGCGGCGGACATCTTCATGGTCCACGTGCCCTACCGCGGCACCGGCCCGCAGTTGACCGACCTGTTGGCCGGCCGGCTCGACGCCGCCTCGGTCGGCGCGCCCGCGGTGCTGCAATTCATCAAGGCCGGCAAGCTGCGCTGCATCGCCACCGGCACCACGCAGCGCCTGCCGCAACTGCCCGACGTGCCGACAGTCGCCGAGCAGGGTTATCCGAACTTTGAGATGACGCAGTGGTACGGCCTGCTCGCCCCGGCGTCGCTGCCGGCTGCTGCCGTCGAGCGCCTCGCCGCCGAAGCCGCCAAGGCGATCAAGACGCCGGCCGCCGTGGCGCGCTTGTCGGAAGACACGGCGCAAGCGATCGGCGGCACAGCGGCGGAGTTTGCGGCCTTCATCGCTGCCGAGCAGAAGCGCTGGCAGCCGGTGATTGCGCGGGCGAAGATCAAGCCCGACTGAGCGCGTGGTTCGACGTCAGCGCGGCGCCGAAGCCGCAGCGGCGCTGGCGGTGGTCGTGATCTGTCCGGCTGCCTGGGCCTGCGCGAAGGCGATCATGTTCTCGCGCCACTGCTCTTCGCTCTGACCCGACGCTTGCATCAGCGCGCGCAGTGCCGGCACTTCGCCTTCGCGCGCCGAGCGCAGCAGCAACTCGCGTGGCATGCCGAACGTGCAGTCCTGAGCATCGCGGATCTGCGCTGCTTCGTCGAGGCTTTGCGTCAACAGCACGTGATTCAGCAGCGCCGCTTGCTCCTGCCATGCATCTGCTTGCGCGCGGCCGAGCGCCTTTGCCACCACGCCTGCAGTGACCAAGCTGGTAACGCTCGTCGAGCGTTCGTGCAGGACTTCAGCAACCTTTTCGCAAAGCTGGCGCCGGTTGGCATCGCCCGCCACGGGTTTGGTGTCGCAATGCTGCGTCACCAGCCGCTGGCCTTCGACCTGCCGGATGGCGGGCACGGCCAGCAGCGATTGCACCACCACCATGCTGCGCAGGCCGCCCTTGGCATCGACACGCTCGATGAATCGGCGCGATGCCATCGCATAGTCGTCCCAGCGCCGGGCCAGCGAGGCTTGGTACATCGCTTCGTCGATCGACGCCGGCTCTTCGGCAGCCAATGCCAGCCAGGCGACGGCGTTGTCGCGGTCGAGCGCCACCAAGCGCCGCGCTGTCAGGGCCTGGCAGTGCGGTAGCGGTGTCGCGTCTGCCGACAGCACGAAGCACTGGTCGCGCGCCAGCATCATCACGCGCGGGTCGGCGCTGGTGGCGGCCAGCGTGGCCAGCTCGGTCAGCAACGGCGCCACACGCTCGGCGTGGGCGCGCGTCTGCTGCTTCCAGCACTCATCGGTCTTGCATGCGGACTGACTGTCCGGAGCATCGCGGTAGTTCGCGTCGGCCTGCATGCGCAGCGCAAGGCCCACGGCGCGTGCATGGTCGTCATCGGTCAGGTGCTGCTGTGCAAAGGCGTTGAGCGCCGCCCCGGCGCCGGCCTCGTGCAGCGTGCGTTCGATCTTGTCCTCGACCAGCGCGGCGCGTGGCACCGCCTTGCCGCAGACTCGCACCTCGTCGGCCGACAGCGGGGGCAGGCCTTCGACCGGCGCGCCCTTGACTTCCATCAGCGCGGCGATGTCGCCACTTCGCGGCGCGGCTTCAGGCGCAGGCTCGGCCGGCGCCGGTGCTGCTGCCACCGCAGGCCGCTCGCTCGGCGTGTTGATCGCAAACCACGTTGCGCCGGTGATCGCGCCGACGATCAGCGCCGCGCCAATCGTTTGCAAGGTGCTTCTGGTGGAATCGTTCATGTTGCCCCCTTGGCCCTGCGGGCCGTCCCCCCATGGGGGAGCGAGCGTCTTCGGAACGGCCGTGCGACGCTCATGCCTGCTCCAATGCCTCACGCACCGCCGCCACCTGGCGCCGCGACACGGAAAGCCATTCGCCGGTGGCCGCCACCTGCACGGCCCAGCTGATCTCGTTGCCTTCTTCTTCGCTGTCGGCCAATTTGCGTCGCTCCAGCGCGCGCACCGCTTGCTTGGCGACGAGCGCGTTGCGGTGCACGCGCAGCACGCGCTCGCCCAGGCGCAGCTCCAGGTCGGTCAGCGAATCGTCGAGCACATAGCTGTGCGTGGCGGTGCGCAGCGTCACGTACTTCAGCTCAGCCTTGAGGTAGAGCACGTCGGCCAGCGGCACCCGCACAACACGACCGCGTTCGCTGACGACGAGCACCGCTGCGCTGGCCTCGCCATCGGCAACAGCGCTGGCGCGAGACGGCACGCGTCGTTCGGCACGCTGCAACGCCGCGAACAAGCGGTCGCGCTTGACCGGCTTGGTCAGGTAGTCGGCCGCTTCGAGGTCGAACGCCGCCAGTGCGTGTTCGCTGTGCGCGGTGACGAAGACGACGACTGGTGGATTCGCCATGCGTTTCAGATCCGCGGCCAGTTCGGTGCCGAGGGCGCCCGGCATCTGGATGTCGAGCAGTGCCACGTCGGCCTGGCCTTCGTGCTGCTGCAGCCACTCCGCGGCCTGGCGTGCGTTGGCGCATTCGGCGGCGACTTCGCACGCTGGCTCGGGGCACTCGCGCACCAGTGCAGTCAAGCGCGAACGTGCGAGTGCTTCGTCATCGACGATCAGCACGCGGATCATGTCCGTTCTCCCATCGGCACGACGATCCGCACCCGCCACGCCTCACCCCGCTTGCCGGCTTCGAACTTCGCATCGAGATCATGCAGCAGGCGCAGCCGTGAGCGCACGTTGTCCAGCGCGACGCCGTGGCCCGGGTTGGGGCGCGCGCCGCTGCCGGGCAGCGAGTTGTCGATCAGGATTTCGGCGCGACCGAGGGCGACGCGTGTGCGCACCCGGATCGTACCGCCGTCCTCGGCCGGCTCGACGCCGTGCCGCACCGCGTTTTCGAGCAGCGGCTGCAGCGCCAGCGGCGGCAGGCGCGCGGCGTTGGCCGCCGGGTCCAGCTCCCAACGCACGTTCAAGCGCTCGCCGAAGCGCAGCGACTCGATGGCGATGTAGCGTTGCGCCAGATCGATCTCGCTGGCCAGCGTGACGGTGCCGCCGCCGCCGTTGTCGGCCAGCGCCACGCGGAACAGCTCGGCCAAGTCCTCAAGCACGCCTTCGGCGCGCGCCGGGTCGCTCTGCACCAGCGCGATCGCGGTGTTGAGCGTGTTGAACAGGAAGTGCGGGCGGATGCGCGATTGCAGCTCCGACAGGCGCGCCCGCTCGTCAGCCGGCGTGCGTGCCTTCTCGCGCGACTGCAGCCACAGCGCCAGCGGCAACGCCATCGCCGCGCCGGCCAGCGGCAGCGACCAGGCGCGCAGGGGCGCGGGCTCGAGCAGGCCGACGGCCAACAGCGGCAACGATGCAGCCCACGCCAACAGCGCGCCGAGCGCGGCCAGCACCATCAAGCGTTGCGGCGGCGACAGCTGAGTGATAAAGCGGCGCAAGGCGCAGATAAGGCCGAGCCACAACAATGTGGCCGGCAGCGAGACGGCTAGCGCCGGGCCGATCGCGGCGATAGCCAGCGTGAAAGTCTCCGACGCCACCAGCGTGGCCAGCAGCACGACGCTGTTGACGGCCAGCAGCGCGCGCAGCGCCAGCGCGCCGTGGCAGACATCGAAGGCCGCGCCGTCGGACACGCGTGCGCTGCTCTGCGCCTCCGACAGGTCGGATGGGGGCAGCAGCGTGGACAGCGGGGCGGCGGTGGTGTCGGGCAACGGCATCGAGCGGAGGGCGGCGTCGATAGAATGAAATTTCTCTCTGTTGATTCTCCTCCACGGCCTGCGCGCCGCACGCGATGTCTAACGATCCGAAACAAGGCTCACTCGCCAACAAGTCACAGGCTTGGTCGGCGTTGTTCAGCGAGCCGATGAGTGAGCTGGTGCAGCGCTACACCGCCAGCGTGCCCTTCGACCAGCGCCTGGCCGCGGCCGACATCGCCGGCTCGCTGGCCCATGCCCAGATGCTGGCCGCGCAGAGCGTGATCTCGCAACAAGATGCAGCCGACATCCAGCGCGGCCTGGCGCAGATTCAAGCCGACATAGACGCCGGCACGTTCGAATGGAAGCTCGAACTCGAAGACGTGCACCTGAACATCGAGGCGCGGCTGACGGCTCTGGTCGGTGATGCCGGCAAACGCCTGCACACCGGGCGCTCGCGCAACGACCAGGTGGCCACCGACGTGCGGCTGTGGTTGCGTGGTGAGATCGATGCGCTGGCGCCTTTGCTCGCTCAGATGCAGCGTTCTTTGCTGTCCGTGGCCGAGCACCACACCGAAACCATCCTGCCCGGCTTCACGCACTTGCAGGTCGCGCAGCCGGTGAGCTTTGCGCACCACCTGCTGGCGTATGTCGAGATGTTTTCGCGCGATGGCGAGCGTCTGGCCGACGTGCGCAAGCGCGTCAACAAGTTGCCGCTCGGCGCCGCGGCGCTCGCCGGTACGAGTTATCCGCTCGACCGCGCGCGCGTCGCCAAGACGCTCGGCTTCGACGGCCTGTGCATGAATAGCCTCGATGCCGTGAGTGACCGCGACTTCGCGATCGAGTTCTGCTCGTGGGCCGCGATCACGATGATGCATGTCTCGCGCCTGGCCGAAGAGATCGTGCTCTGGATGACGCAGAACTACGGTTTTATCGACCTCGCCGACCGCTACTGCACCGGCTCGTC
>JANOEG010000085.1:0-4383 GCA_031413095.1 Burkholderiales bacterium
ATCGGACAGTGGGCCATCGCCCAATCCACTACTTATGCCCAGTATCTTGCCCAAGTTGCTCTAGCGGACGCCGTTGCCGCCCCGAAGGCGCGCTGACGCGTGACGGCCAGCTACAGCCCTTCAAGGGCGGCATCATGAAGATCCTCGAAACGCATCCGGTGCCGGTCGTGCCGCTGGCGCTGACCAACCTTTGGGGCTCTTTCTTCTCACGCGTGAATGACGGCAAGGCCATGACGCGGCCGTTCCGGCGCGGCTTGTTCTCGCGCGTCGGCTTGAAGGGCGGCGCGCCGATCGCAGCAGCGCAGGTCACGCCCGACGGGCTGCGCGATCGCGTCGACCAACTCCTGATGGCCTGACGCTGTGCTCGCCTCCCTTTCGCGCCAGGCCGTGATCCGCATCGCGCCGTTCGCGATCTTCATGGCGCTGCTGATCGCGCGCAGCCTGGCCCCCGCCGACGGTGCCTGGGGATTCGATCCGCAGTGGCTCTACGGCCTTTCGGTGCTTGCGGCCGGCGCGGTGCTCGCGATCTTCTGGCGCGAGTATGGCGAGCTGGCGCGGCAGACGCTGCCCGATACGCGCGAGGGACTGCTGGCGATTGCGGCGGGCACAATCGTCTTCGTGCTCTGGATCAACCTCGATGCGCCGTGGATGATCATCGGCGAGGCCAGCGCGCCGTTCAAACCACTCACGGCCAACGGCACCATTGCTTGGCCGCAGGTCGCCATCCGTTTCGTCAGCGCCGCGCTGCTGGTACCGTTGATCGAAGAGCTGTTCTGGCGCTCGTTCCTGATGCGCTGGCTCGAACAGCCGGTCTTCCAAGGCGTGGCGCCGCAACGTGTCGGCGTGCGTGCCGTCGTGCTGTCCACCTTCGTCTTCACGCTCGCGCACACGCTGTGGCTGGCCGCAGTGATCGCTGGCCTCGTCTATGCGCTGCTGTACGTGAAGACCGGCAAGCTGTGGCTGCCGGTGATCGCGCACGCGGTCACCAACGCTGCGCTCGGCGTGTGGGTCGTGATGACGGGGCATTGGCAGTTCTGGTGACCCGGCGCGGCCTCACGTCGCGCGCCGCCACCTCGCCACCTGCTGCGCCACGCGGCGCTTGACCACACGCGCGCTGCGCCAGACCCAGGACGCTCGCACCTGTTCGATGATGGCGCCCTTCCACGCCACCCAGCGCGTGTACGTGCGCGCGAACCAGGGCAGGCGCATCAGCGACGGCTGCGTGAGCTGGAACAGCCGCGCCAGCAGTGCCGTGCCAACGACCTTGGCCAGCACGATCACGGCCAGGCCGAGCAGCGCTTGACCGTGGGCCATCAGCCATAGCGCGCCGAACTTCACCGGCAGCAGCAGCAGGCTCGGCGCAAAGAACACGGCGAGCGCGGCGTACGGTGGCAGCGCGGCGATGCGGCGCTCGATCCAGGCCAGCGGCGCCCAGCGCATCAGCCACGCCATGGCGCGCCTCGCCGGCTCCCAACCCCACTCCTCGAACAGGATCAGCAGCGCGATCGGCAGCGTGAGCAGCCGGCGCAGCCAGCGCGTGAACATCAGCCGTCCACGCCGCGCGCGCGGTCGCGCCCGAACTGCACGCGCCAGGCCTCGAAGCGCCCGCCATCGAGCGCCTCGCGCACTTCGCGCATCAGGTTCAGGTAGTAGTGCAGGTTGTGGATCGTCGCCAGCATCGGGCCGAGCATTTCGCCGCAGCGGTCGAGATGGTGCAGATACGCTCTGGAAAAACCATTGCACGCGTGGCAGGAACAGGTCTCGTCGATCGGACGCTGGTCGCTCTTGTTCTTCGCGTTGCGGATGCGCAGGTCGCCGAAGCGTGTGAAGAGGTGGCCGTTGCGCGCATTGCGCGTCGGCATCACGCAGTCGAACATGTCCACGCCCTGCGCCACGCCTTCGACCAGATCTTCCGGCGTGCCGACACCCATCAGGTAGCGCGGCTTGTTCGCCGGCAGGCGGTGCGGCGTGTGCGCCATGATGCGCAGCATGTCTTCTTTCGGCTCGCCGACGGACACGCCACCGACCGCATAGCCCGGAAAGTCCATCGCCACGAGCGCGTCCAGCGACGCTTCGCGCAGGCCCTCGAACATGCCGCCCTGCACGATGCCGAAGAGGGCGTTCGGGTTCTGCAGCCGCGCGAATTCTGTCTGGCAGCGCGCGGCCCAGCGCAAAGAGAGCTCCATCGACTCGCGGGCCTCGCGCTCGGTCGTCAACGCGCCTTTGCTTTCATACGGCGTGCACTCGTCGAACTGCATCACGATGTCCGAGTTCAGCGCCGTCTGCACCTGCATGCTGACCTCGGGCGTGAGGAACAGCTTGTCGCCGTTGACCGGCGAGGCGAAGCGCACGCCCTCTTCGCTGATCTTCCTCATCTCGCCGAGCGACCAGACCTGGAAGCCGCCACTGTCGGTGAGGATCGGTTTGGTCCAGTTCTCGAAGCGGTGCAGCCCGCCGAAGCTGTTGATGACATCGACACCCGGCCGCAGCCACAGGTGGAACGTGTTGCCGAGGATGATCTGCGCGCCCATTTCGTCGAGCGAGCGCGGCAGCACGCCCTTGACGGTGCCGTAGGTGCCCACGGGCATGAAGATCGGCGTCTCGACCACGCCGTGGTTGAGCGTCAGGCGGCCGCGGCGGGCGTGGCCGTCGGTGGCCAGAAGGTCAAAGTGAAACATCGGCGGCAATTGTCACCGCGCCGATGGGAGCCCTAACGGCGACGCGCCAAAAGCATCGCGTCGCCGTAGCTGAAGAAGCGGTACTGCGCTTCGATGGCGTGGCGGTACAGCGCCATGACTTGGGCGTGGCCGGCAAACGCCGCCACCAGCATCATCAGCGTGCTCTTGGGCAGGTGAAAGTTGGTGACCAGTGCATCGACGACGCGAAAGTCGAAGCCCGGCGTGATGAAGATGTCGGTCTCGCCACGCATCGCGCGCAACTCACCGGTTTCACGCGCCGCCGATTCGAGCGAGCGCACGCTGGTGGTGCCGACCGCGACCACGCGGCCGCCGCGCTCGCGCGCTGCGCTGATCGCGGCCACGCAGTCGTCACCGACTTCGAACCACTCGCTGTGCATGCGGTGGTCTTCGAGGCGTTCGGCACGCACCGGCTGAAAGGTGCCGGCGCCGACATGCAGCGTGACCTGCGCCGTCTGCACGCCGCGCGCGGCCAGCGCTTGCAACAAGGGTTCGTCGAAATGCAGCGCCGCCGTCGGCGCGGCCACGGCGCCGGGCTTCGTGGCGAACACGGTCTGGTAGCGACGCTCATCGTCCGCCTCATCGGCATGCGTGATGTACGGCGGCAGCGGCACATGGCCATGGGCTCCGAGCAGCGCCAACGGCTCGCTCGGCAGGCGCAGGTGGTAGAGCGCGTTGTCGGCGCCGACACGGCCCAGCACTTCGGCGTCGAACACATCGGCGAAACGGATCACGCTGCCGGCGCGTGGCGACTTGCTGGCCCGCAGGTGCGCCCAGACCTCGTTCGTCCCGGGCAGCACGCGCTCGACCAGTGCCTCGACCGCGCCGCCGCTGTCGGCCTTGCGGCCGTGCAGCCGCGCCTTGATGACGCGGGTGTCGTTGAAGACCAGCAGGTCGCCGGGATCGAGCAGCGACGGCAGGTCGCGGAACACGCGGTCCACCGGCAGCGCCTGGCGGCCATCGAGCAGTCGCGAGGCGCTGCGCTCAGGGGCAGGGTGCTGCGCGATCAGCGCCGGCGGCAGCGTGAAATCGAAATCAGCGAGTGTGAAAGCCATCATTGCCCGAGCGCGCCTGCCACCGACGTCGGCGGTGACGGTGGTGGCGGCGGCGCGAAAGGCATCGCACGCTGCACCGAGCCGTCGGCGCCGATGTGCTGCACATGGCCTTGCACGACCCATTCGTCGTAGAGCCAATCGTCGCCGTTGCGCATCAGGCCGGCCGGCGGCGCCAGCGTGGCCACCGGCACGCCTTTCAAGGCCGTGCTCATGTAGTCGATCCAGATCGGCAGCGCCAGCCCGCCGCCGGTTTCGCGCTCGCCCAGGCTCTTCGGCTCGCCGTAGCCCATCCACGCCACGGCGACGAGGCTCGGCTGGAAGCCGGCGAACCAGGCATCGACGGCGTCGTTGGTCGTGCCGGTCTTGCCGTACAGATCGGCGCGCCTCAGTTGCGACGACGCGCGGGCGGCCGTGCCGGTGCGCGTGACGCCGTTGAGCAGGCTTGCCGCGAGCCAGGCGTTGCGCGCCGGGATGGCGCGCGTGTCGTCGCTCTTCGCCGGTGTGTCGGGCGCTTCGAACAGCAGCTTGCCTTGCGCGTCGGTGATGCGCTCGATCAGCACCGGCGGCAGCAGCCAGCCGCCGTTGGCGATGACGCCGTAGGCCTGCGCCATCTGCATCGGCGTCACGCTGCC
>JANOEG010000086.1:0-23652 GCA_031413095.1 Burkholderiales bacterium
TCCGGCGAACGCATTGAGTGACGGGCCCAACGCGGTGCCGCTGAAGCACATGAAGGCGCTGCTCGAACAGCTGGTCGCGCTCGATCGCGTGATCAAAACGCAGCCGCTGCTCGAGAACGACTTTTCCTGCTGAGGACCGAACCATGGCCGTCGCCTACCTGATCGTCGAGATGCACATCACCGACATGGAGCAGTACAAGAAGTACATGGCCGAGGCACCGGCCGCGGTGAAGGCCTTCGGCGGCGAATACCTCATTCGCGGCGGCAAACAGGAAACGCTCGAAGGCGACTGGACGCCGCACCGTGTGGCGATGCTGCGTTTCCCGAGCTTCGAGCAGGCAAAGGCCTTCTACGACAGCGAGCACTATCGCGGCGTGCGCGCCAAGCGCGCCGGCGCGGTCGAGTACTTCAACAGCGTGCTCGTCGAGGGCGTCGCTGCTCCCGTCTGATCAACACAACTCAAAGGAACAGTTTGCATGAGCGCCATCGTCGATATCGTCGGCCGGGAAATCCTGGACAGCCGCGGCAACCCCACCGTCGAGTGCGACGTGCTGCTGGAGTCCGGCACGATGGGCCGCGCCGCGGTGCCCAGCGGCGCCTCCACCGGCAGCCGTGAAGCGATCGAGCTGCGCGACGGCGACAAGAGCCGCTACGGCGGCAAGGGCGTGCTGAAAGCCGTCGAGCACATCAACACCGAGATCAGCGAATCGGTGCTGGGCCTCGATGCGAGCGAACAAGCCTTCCTCGACAAGACCTTGATCGACCTCGACGGCAGCGACAACAAGGGCCGCCTCGGCGCCAATGCGACGCTCGCCGTCAGCATGGCCGTCGCGCGCGCGGCGGCGGAAGAAAGCGGCCTGCCGCTCTACCGCTACTTCGGCGGCATGAATGCCAACCAGTTGCCGGTGCCGATGATGAACGTCATCAACGGCGGCGCGCATGCCAACAACAACCTCGACTTGCAAGAGCTGATGATCATCCCCGTCGGCGCGCCGACGTTTCGCGAAGCGGTGCGCTACGGCGCCGAGGTCTTCCACGCGCTGAAGAAGATCATCGACGCCAAGGGCATGACCACGGCGGTCGGCGACGAAGGCGGCTTCGCGCCAAACCTCGCCAGCCACGAGGCGGCGATCCAGATGATCCTGGAAGCGATCGAAAAAGCTGGCTACAAACCCGGCGAGCAGATTGCGATCGGCCTCGACTGCGCGGCCAGCGAGTTCCACAAGGACGGCAAGTACCACCTGGAAGGCGAAGGCCTGACGCTCGCCGCGGCCGAGTGGACCGACATCCTCGCGACGTGGTGCGACAAGTACCCGATCATCAGCATCGAAGACGGCATGGGCGAGTCCGACTGGGACGGCTGGAAGCACCTCACCGACAAGCTCGGCAGCAAGGTGCAGTTGGTGGGCGACGACCTGTTCGTCACTAACACGAAGATCCTGAAGGAAGGCATCGACAAAGGCATCGCCAACTCGATCCTGATCAAGATCAATCAGATCGGCACGCTGACCGAAACCTTCGCCGCGATCGAGATGGCCAAGCGTGCCGGCTGGACTTCGGTCATCAGCCACCGCTCGGGCGAAACCGAAGACTCGACGATTGCCGACATCGCTGTCGGCACCAACGCCGGCCAGATCAAGACCGGCTCGATGAGCCGCAGCGACCGCGTCGCCAAGTACAACCAGTTGCTGCGCATCGAAGAAGATTTGGGCGACGTGGCGTCGTACCCTGGCCGCAGCGTCTTCCGCAACCTGCGTTAGCCGAGTTGTCGTGAACGTCCGCCGCCTGCCCTACTCCACGCTCGCACTGCTGGCGCTGCTGGTGTTCGTGCAGGCGCAGTTGTGGGTCGGCAGCTCCGGCAAGCCGTACACGATGAGATTGCAACTCGAACTCGACAAGCAAACGGCGCTCAACGATCAGGCCCAGGCCCGTAACGATCAGCTCGTCGCCGAGGTGCGCGATTTGCGTGAAGGCCTCGAGATGATCGAAGAGCGTGCGCGCTGGGAGTTGGGCATGGTCAAGCCCGACGAGATCCTGGTGCAAGTGGCACGCCCCCGTTAGTGGACGCCTTCGCGCCGCTGCTCGCGGCGCCTTTCACGCTGCTCGGCAGCCCGGTCACCTGGCTCGAACTCGTTGCCTTCGGGCTCGCGCTGTGGATGGTCTACGCCAACATGCGCGTGCAATTGATCGCGTGGCCGTTGGCGATCGCAAGTTCCCTGGCCTACATGATCCTGTTCGCGCACAGCAAGCTCTATGGCGAAGCGGGGCTGCAAATCTTCTTCGTGCTGGTCGCTGCCTGGGGCTGGTGGCAATGGAAGTTTGGGCGTCAGGCCGACGGCGCAGCGCTGCGCGTGCGACGCATCGACGCGCGCACCGGACTCATCGTGCTCGCCGCCACGCTCGCCGCATGGCCCTTGCTCGGCCTGGCGCTGCGCCGCTTAACCGACACCGACGTGCCGTTCTTCGACGCACTGCCCACGGCGGCCAGTGTTGCCGGCCAGTGGTTGCTCGGGAAAAAGTATGTCGAGAACTGGCCGGTCTGGCTGGGCGTCAACATCGTCAGCGTGGCGCTGTTTGCCTACAAGGGCTTGTGGCTCACGGTGCTGCTCTATGGGCTCTTTGCAGTGCTGTCGGTGGTCGGATGGCGGGCATGGAAGCAGCGCGCGGCGTGACGCCCTCGCTGGTGATTGCAGTCGTCGGCGCCGAGAGCACAGGCAAGTCGACGCTCGCACCGGCGCTGGCGCGGCGCATCGCGCACGAAACGGGATTGACGTGCACCCACGTCGATGAACACCTGCGCACATGGTGCCAACAGAGGGGCCGCACGCCGCGCATCGACGAGCAACGCGCGATCGCGCAGACGCAGCAAGACCGCATCGCGGCAGCAGCAGCGTCGCATGACGTGGTCATCGCCGACACCACCGCGCTGATGGTCGCCGTCTACAGCCGATTCGTCTTCAACGACCGATCCATCGACGCCTGGGCCGCGGCCGAACACGCAAGCAGCGTGCAGCACACCCTCGTCACCGCGCTCGACCTGCCGTGGGTGGCCGACGGTTTGCAGCGCGACGGCGAGCATGTGCGCGGGCCGATCGATGCGATGCTGCGCGAGCTGCTGGCCACGCACGACATCGGATGGTCGCTTGTCAGCGGCAGCGGCGATGCGCGCACTGCCAACGCGCTCGATGCCGTGACGCCGTTGCTAAGCCGCATTGCCGCGCCGGGCGCCGGCTTGTTCACGCGCCTTGCGCAACGCGACGCGGCACAGCCTGCCTGGCAATGGGTCTGCGAGTCGTGCGACGTGCCGGACTGCGAGCACCGGCTGCGCCGCGCACACTGATCAGTTGACGCTGCCGGAGCCCTGCAGCCGATCGGCCGGCGGCGTGAACACATCGCCGGCATCCACCGCATCGAAGCGGTACTGCGTGCCGCAAAACTCGCAGCCAATCTCGACATCACCGCGCTCGGCAAGGATGCTCTGCACCTCCTCGCGGCCGAGCCCACGCAGCATGCCGCGCACGCGCTCGCGCGAGCAACGGCAGGCAAAGCGCGGCGTCAGCGGCTCGAAGCGGCGCAGGTCTTCTTCCCAGAACAACCGTCGCAGCACCGTATCGGCATCAAGGCTCAGCAACTCCTCGCGGGTCAAGGTCGAGGCCAGATGTGCGATGCGGTTGAAGGCTTCGTTCAGGCCGATCTCGTCCTCGCGGCGTTCACGTTCGAGGTTGCCCTCGCCTTCGACCGGCAAGCGCTGAATCAACAGGCCAGCGGCCCCCTCGTCGTTGGCCGCCAGGATCAACCGCGTGTCGAGCTGTTCTGACTGCAGCATGTAGTGTTCGAGCACCTCGGCCAGGTGTTGCAGCGGTTCGCCCTGGTCACCATGCAGGCCGACAATGCCCTGGTACGGCTGCGCGCCGCCGCTCTTGTCATTCGGGTCGAGCGTGATCACGCAGCGGCCCTTGCGGTGCAGGTTCACCATGGCTGCGAGCTGCGCATCGGCTGCAACGTCACCAACCACCGTGGCCGTGGCCCGATACGACAGCTCGGGCTGCGCTTCGACCACAGCCAGCTTCACCGGCCCGTCGCCGAAGACTTGCAGCACCAGCGCACCGTCGAACTTGATGTTAGCCTGCATCAGCATCGCCGCCGCGGCCATCTCGCCGAGCAAGTGTCGCACCGGCGTCGGGTAGGCGCCCTTCGCTTCTCGGCGCGATTGCACCTCGCGCCACGACGGCCCCAGCCGCACCATCATGCCGCGCACCGGCAGGCCCTCGAACAGGAACTTGTGCAACTCGTCAGACATCGATGCGGACCAGCCTCTGACGAAAGCTCGCCGCCCGCTGCACATAGCCGGTGGCAATCTCGGCCTGATCGGCAATCTGCTCCGGCGTCAGCGCGCGCTTGGCGACTGCCGGCGAACCGACGATCAACTGCCCGGCATCGAACTGCTTGCCCTCTGTGACCAGTGCGCCAGCGCCAACGAGGCAGCGCGCACCGATCACCGCCCGGTTGAGCACCACGGCCTGGATGCCGATTAGCGCCCCGTCACCGACGGTGCAGCCATGCAGCATCGCCAGGTGGCCGATCGTCACGCCCTCGCCCAGCGTCAGCGGACAACCGGGGTCGGTGTGCATCACCGTGCCCTCCTGCACATTGCTGTTGGCGCCGATGACAATCGGCTCGTTGTCCCCGCGCAGCACCGCGCCGTACCAGACACTGGCGCCCGGGCCGAGGATGACGCGCCCGATCAGCACGGCGTTGTCGGCGACCCAGGCGCTGGGATCGATCTGCGGTGCTTGGTCGCCGAGTCGGTAGAGGGGCATGGCAGCACGGGACAAGGGAGTTCATCACAGTTTAATAGTGATGGTTTATCCTTTGCATTAGTCTTATAAGCATGCTGTATGAATGCACTCGAACAGGAACTGTCGGCTCTCCACAAACCCTTGCTGCGCTTTGCCAAGCTTCAACTGCGCGACGAGGGCGCGGCCGAAGACGCCGTATCGGCCACGCTGCTGGCCATTCTAGAAAAGCCCGCCGCATTTCAGGGCGGCAGCTCTTTGCGAACCTACGCCACTGGCATCCTTAAACACAAGGTGATCGACCACATCCGCCGCTGCGCACGCGAGGTGGCCATCGAGCCGCTGGACGAGCAGTCCATCGACGACGCCATCGATGCGCTCTTCTGCGAAGACGGCCATTGGCAGGAAGAACCAGCGCCCTGGGCCGACCCCGAGCAAGCCTTGGAGCGTGCCCAGATGATGCAAGCTCTCGAATGCTGCCTGGAGAAGCTGCCTGCCCGGGTGGCGCGCGTCTTCATGATGCGCGAGTGGCTGGAGAAGGAAACCAGCGAGGTCTGCGAAGAACTCAACATCACCGCCAACAATTGCCATGTGATGTTATTTCGCGCGCGCATGCTGCTGCGCGGTTGCCTCGACGCGAACTGGTTTCAACGCGCAGTGACATGAAGCCCCCAAGCCCACTTCGTTCACGGCCCCCAAGGGGCGCGCGCTTGCCCTTCGGGCGGCCGCGCGAGCAAGCATGAGCGCTGATGACCTGACCTGCAAGGATGTTGCGCGCATCTTGAGCGACGGCCTCGACGCCGAGATGGCGCCTGCCGCGCGCGCGCGACTGCGCGTGCACATGGTGATCTGCGGCGCCTGTCGCAACGTCGAACAGCAGTTCGATCTGTTGCGCCGCCTGATGCGCAAGAGCGGCCCGACGGACGGCGACGAGCCGCCACAAGCCGGCGGCTGAGTCGCAGTCGCTGTGCGCGCCTTACGCAGGCGCGCAGGGATTTATTTCATCGGCCCGATGAAAGAAATGCGGCCCTCTGTTGACGAATATGCACGCTGCCAGATGCAGCCCATGTTCACAACACAGGATCGCGCGTATGTCATCGCCCCCTCCCTTTCAAGGCCAGCTCGCGCTGGTCACCGGCTCCACCAGCGGCATCGGCCTGGGCATCGCCGAGGCGTTGGCCGCGGCCGGCGCACAGGTCGTGCTCAACGGCTTCGGACCGGCGACTGAGGTCGAAGAAACGCGCCAGCGGCTGGCTGCGCAGTACGGCGTCGAGGTCGCCTACGACGGCGCAGACATGGCGAACCCGGATGCCGTCGAGCAGATGGTGAAGAGTGCGGTCCAACGCTTCGGCCGCATCGACGTCCTCGTCAACAACGCCGGCATCCAGCACGTGGCCCCCGTCGACGAGTTCCCGGTGGCCAAGTGGGACGCCATCCTCGCCATCAACCTGAGCGCGGCCTTTCACACCATCCGCCATGCGCTGCCGGAGATGAAGCGCCAAGGCTTCGGCCGTATCGTCAATGTCGCCTCGGCGCATGCGCTGGTGGCCTCGCCGTTCAAGTCGGCCTATGTCGCCGCCAAGCACGGTATCGCCGGCCTGACCAAGACCGTGGCCCTCGAAGTCGCCGAGCAGAACATCACCTGCAACGCCGTCTGTCCCGGCTACGTGCTGACACCGCTGGTGCAAAAGCAGATCCCCGACACGGCGCGCGCACGCGGCATCAGCGAAGACGAGGTCGTGCGCAACGTGCTGCTCGCCGCCCAGCCGACGCGCAAGTTCGTCACCGTCGAAGAGGTCGCCGCCCTCGTGCGCTTTCTCTGCGGCGCCGAGGCCGCCTCGATCACCGGCGCCGTGCTGCCGATCGAAGGCGGCTGGACGGCGCATTGATTTTTTCAACGCGGCATCTCGAGCCGCACCTATCCCCCACTGAAGGAGCTCTCCGATGAATACCATCCCCACCACCTCGGCGCGCCACCAGCGCCGCCTCGTCGCCATCGCTGCGCTGGCCGTGCTGGCAGCGGTCTCCGTCGCGGCACAAGCCGGCGAGTGCCCGGCCGACAAGATCGTTGCCGAAGGCAAGGGCCAGCCGATGTCTACCGAGCCGGCCGCGGGCGTCACCGACAAGATCGTCTCATCGACCGACCTGGCCAAAGAACCGGTCGCCATCCCGGGCCGGGCATTGCGCGCACGCCGTCTGGACATCGCGCCCGGCGGCGTCGTGCCCTGGCACAGCCATGCCGACCGGCCGGCGCAGATCCTGATCTCCTCAGGCGAGATCACCGAGTACGCCAGCACCTGCGCGGTGCCGATCGTGCACAAGGCCGGCGACATCACGGCCGAAAAGAGCCCGACCTCGCACTGGTGGAAGAACCACGGCACGACGCCGGTGGTCATCTACTCGTTCGACCTCTTCCGGGTCGAGGACAAGAAGAACGAAAAGATGATGTGAGGGGATGCGCCGTGTCGTCGCCACAGAACGTCATCGCCATGCCGGCCGCTGTCTCTGAAGGCGCCGGCCGCGCGCTCTGGCGAAACACAGCGATCGTGCTGATGGCGTTCCTGACGCTGGTCGATCTCTTCGCGACGCAGGCCATCCTGCCTTCGCTGGCGGCGCATTACCAAGTCGGCGCCGCGGCCATGGGCCTCGCAGTCAACGCCAGCACCTTCGGCATGGCGGCCGGTGCGCTGGCGATGGCGCTGCTCGGCATGCGCATCGACCGGCGCTTGGGTGTGTCCGTTGCGCTCGCGCTGCTCGCCGTGCCGACGCTGCTGCTGGCCCATGCGCCCGACCTCGCCAGCTTCGCAGCGCTGCGCGTCGTGCAGGGCTTGGCGATGTCGGCCGCCTTCGCGCTCGCGCTGTCCTACCTGTCGGAGCATTGCAGCGCGCAGGCCGCGGCGGGCGCGTTCGCGGCCTACATCACCGGCAACGTGGCAAGCAATCTGTTCGGCCGCCTGTTCTCGGCAACGCTGGCGGATCACTTCGGCTTGGCCGCCAACTTCCAGGTCTTCGCGGCGATGAACCTGGCCGGCGCCGTGCTCGCCTGGTTCGCGCTGCGGCCGTCGATGGCGATGCCGATGTCGTCGACACCGACCGCGCCAGGTCTGTCTTCGGTGGCCGCGCTGCGCGACCACCTGCGCCAACCCGCGTTGCGGGCCAGCTTCGCCATCGGCTTTCTGCTGCTGTTCGCTTTCATCGGCACCTTCACCTACGTCAACTTCGTGCTGCGCTCGCCGCCGATCGCGCTGGCGCCGATGTCGCTCGGCTTCGTCTATTTCGTCTTCGCGCCGGCGCTGATCACGACGCCGCTGGCCGGGCGCGGCGTGGCGCGCTTCGGCGCGGCGCGCAGTTTCCGCATCGCGCTGGCACTCGCCGGCATCGGCCTGCCGCTGCTGGTGCTGCCGCACCTCGCGGCGGTGATCGTCGGCCTGGCACTCGTCGGTGTCGGCACCTTCTACGCGCAGGCCACCGCCACCGGCTTCGTCGGCCGCAGCGCTACGCACGACCCCGGCGCGGCGAGCGGGCTGTACCTGGCAAGCTACTTCAGCGGCGGCCTGGTTGGCGCCGCGGTCGTCGGCAGCGTCTTCGAAAACTTCGGTTGGCCGGCGGCCGTCGTCGTCATCGGCATCGCGCTCGCGCTCGCCGCCGCGCTCGCCGGCCACCTGCACGAAAAGCGGGCCGCGTGATGAGCGCGCCGGGCCGCCCCAAGCGCGAATGCCCCCGCTCGGCGGGACCGGCCGAAGGCCGTAGGGTGCCATCATGACGCACGAGCTGATCGACGCCCTCGGCGCCGCGCTCGAAATCGTCGGCGTGGCGGTGCTGATCGCCGGCCTGCTGCTCGCCTTCGCACGCAGCGCGCGGCTAGGAAAAAACCGCTTCCTGCGCCTGCGCCACGACATCGGCCGCGCCATCCTGCTCGGCCTCGAAGTGCTGGTGGCTGCCGACATCGTGCGCAGCGTCACGCTGGCGCCGACGATGGATGGCCTGGCCGTGCTGGCCGCTCTCGTCGTCATCCGCACTTTCCTGAGCTGGAGCCTCGCCCTCGAACTCGACGGGCGCTGGCCTTGGCAGCGTCCCACACCCACTCAACCGGAGACAACACCATGAAACCATCGACCGTGCCCCGCTTCCTCGCCGCCGCGCTGCTCGCCGCCTGCCTCGGCAGCACGCTCGCGCAACCCGTGCAAGACAACGGCGTCGTGCGCGTCAAGAGCGCCTACAACGTCGATGAAACGATCGCCCGCCTGAAGGCCGACATCGCCACCAAGGGCATCCGCTTCTTCGCCGAAATCGATCAGGCCAAGCTCGCCGAAGGCGCCGGCATCAAGCTGCATCGCTCGACGCTGCTCGAATTCGGCAACCCGCCGCTGGGCACGCAGTTCATCACCGCGCGCGCCGAAGCCGGCCTCGACTGGCCGGTGCGCCTGCTCGTCACCGAAGACGAGCGCGGCGATGTCTGGGCGGTCTACAACGATTTCAACTGGATCGCAAAGCGCCACGGCATCACCAACCGCGGCGAGCAGTTCAAGACAGCCAGCGGCGTGGTCGCGTCGATCACCAGCGCGGTTGCCCCCAAGCGCTGAAAGCCGCGCCCATGGACAACCACCCTGCGCGCCAGGCCGCGCTGCTGGCACGGCTGCTCGCCGAAGCGATGATCGCCAATGTGCAGACCACAGCGGGGCTCAACCGCTCGGCCGCCGATGCGCTGCTCGCACAGGCCCGCCTGGCCACGCCGCCGCGCTTCAATCAACTCGACGACGCCTGGCGTGCGAGCTGGTGCAGTTTCGAGCTCTGCGCCAACACCACCGACCGCATGCTCGGCCTGGCGCGTGGCCACATCGAACGCAGCACGATCGGTTTGTGGCGCGTCACCGAAACCCTGTTGACCGAACTGGCGCAACTGCAGTCGGGCCAGATCGACGCACTGCGCGAAGCCTTCGACACCCTGCGTGACGCGCAAGAGTCTTACCTGCAAGCCACAGAACAAGTCCATCAGCGCGTGATCGCTTTGGCACAACCCGGAGTCCCCAATGCCCAGTAAGAAAAAAGTGGCGACAGCACCGTCGCGCCCGCAAACCGTGCTCGTGCTGCAAGGCGGCGGCGCGCTCGGCGCCTACCAGGTCGGCGTCATGCAAGCACTGCACGAGGCCGGCATCGAGCCCGACTGGATCATCGGCACGTCGATCGGCGCCATCAATGGCGCGCTCATCGCCGGCAACGCGCCCGAGCACCGGCTCGAGCACCTGAACGCGTTCTGGGACACGCTGCGCTGGCGCTCGCCGCTGTCGCACCTGCCGTTCGAACCTGGTGCGCTGAACCCGCTGTCCAACCTCTCGGTGGTGGCCAACGGCGTGCCCGGCTTCTTTGCGCCGAACCCAGCCGCCGCCTGGGGCAGCCACGCGCCGCTGGGCGCCGAGCGTGCGGCCTACTACGACACCTCGCCGCTGGCCGAGACGCTGCGCGCGCACGTCGACTTCGACCGCATCGCGCGCAGTGCGACGCGCTTGACGGTCGGCGCGGTCAATGTCGAGAGCGGGCGCATGCGCTACTTCGACAGCCGCGACGAGCCGCTCGGCGTGCAGCACGTGATGGCCTCGGGCGCCCTGCCGCCGGCCTTTCCGGCGGTGCGCATCGACAAAGATCTCTACTGGGACGGCGGCATCTACTCGAACACGCCGATCGAAGCCGCGCTCGACGACAACCCGCGCCGCGACTCGCTGATCTTCGCCGTGCAGCTCTGGAACCCGCAAGGCGCGGCGCCTGAATCGATCTGGCAGGTCATGGGCCGGCAGAAAGACATCCAGTACGCCAGCCGCGCCGACAGCCACATCGCGCGCCAGCAGCAAATCCACCGGCTGCGCCATGTGATCGGCGAGCTGGTGCAACACCTTTCGCCCGCGCAACGCGAGTCCGCGGCCGTGCGCGAGCTGGCGAGCTGGGGTTGCAAGACGACGATGCACGTCGTTCGCCTGCTGGCGCCGCGCCTGGCGGCGGAGGACCACACCAAAGATATCGACTTCACGGCGGCAGGCATTCGCGCGCGGCGCGAGGCGGGCCTGATCGATGCGCGCGAGGTCATCGAGCAGGCGCCGTGGCGGCACGAGGCCGGCGAGATGCACGAGGGTGTGCATGTGCACGACCACCTGTCGAGCTGCTCGACGGTGTGATGCGGTGCGCAGCGGGCGCGGGCGCCGACGGTCAGCGCTGCAGCGCCATCCAGCGGTTGAACAGCCTGCGCACGGTGGGCGTGAGGCGGCCGCGGTTGAACGCGTCGCCGCACTGCCGGATCGCTTCGGCCACGGTCGGATAGGGGTGGATCACGCTGGCCAGCCGCGACAGGCCCATCCCGGCGCTGATCGCCACCGCGATCTCGCCGATCATGTCGCCCGCATGCGGCGCGACGATGGTGGCGCCGAGGATCTTGTCGCTGCCTTTTTGCACATGGATCTTGACGAAGCCTTCATCCTCTCCTTCGAGGATCGAACGATCGACGTCGGCCAGGTGGCGGCTGAAGGTGGTGAACTCGATCTTGCGCTCGGCCAGATCGCGCTCGTACAGGCCAACGTGCGCCACCTCCGGGTCGGTGAAGGTGGCCCAGGGCACGAGCAGTTGCGAGGCGCGGTCGCGACCACGGAAAAGCGCATTGCGGATCGCCAGCCGCGCCATGAAATCGGCCATGTGGGTGAACTGATAGTTGCTCGCCACATCGCCGACGGCGTAGATCGCCGGGTTGCGGGTTTGCAGGCGGTCATCGACCTGCACCCCCGAGCGCTCGTCAAAATCCACGCCGGCGGCTTCGAGTCCGAGGCCGTGCACGGCGGGTTTGCGGCCGGCAGCGACCAGGATGCGATCGGCTTCGACGGTCTTCTCGGCGCCGCCGCAGCGCAGCACGAGCCGCACCTGCCGGCCGTTGCCGCCCTCGACGCGTAGGTACTCATCGACGTGGCAGAAGTCCACGCCGTCGCGCCGCATCGAGGCTTCGACGACGCGCGCCGCATCGCCGTCCTCCTTGGCCAGCACCTGGCCGCGGCACAGCACGGTGACCTGGCTGCCCAGGCGCTGGAAGGCTTGCGCCAGCTCCATGCCGATCGGCCCGGCGCCGATCACGGCCAGGCGCGCGGGCCGCTCGGTGAGGTTGAAAACGGTGGCGTTGGTCAGGTAGCCGGCCTCGGCCAGGCCGGGGATCGGCGGGATCGCTGCCGTTGCGCCGGTGGCGATGATCGCCTTGGCGAAGCGCAAGGTCTGGCCGTTGACCTCGATGCGGTCGCTGCCGGTGAAACGCGCGCGGCCGAAGAAGACATCGATGCCCAGCGTCTGCGCGAAACGCTCGGCCGAATCATTGGGCGCGATCTGCGCGCGCAACCGCCGCATGCGCTCCATCACCGCGCCAAAGTCGACCTCGACGCTGCCGACCTTGACACCGTATGCAACCGCGTTGCGCGCCGCCGCTGCGGCGTGGGCGCAGCGCAGCAGAGCCTTCGAAGGCACGCAGCCCACGTTCAGGCAATCGCCGCCGAGCAGGTGCGATTCGACCAGCGCCACCTGTGCGCCCACGCCGGCGGCGCCGGCGGCGGAAACCAAGCCTCCGGCGCCCGCGCCGATGACGACCAGGTTGTAGCGCGGCTTGGGCAGCGGATCGACCCAGCGCCGCGGATGCACATGGTCGAGCAGCGTCACGTTGTGCGCATCCAGCGGCGCGACGCCGATCGCATCGAGTTCGTCCTGCGCGAAAGAGGCCAGCAGGGCATCGCGCGGCGGCAGCGCAGGCTGCAGGTTTTGGGCGCCCTCGTCGGCCACCGACGGCGCGATGAAGTCCGACCAGCTCACCGCAGCGCCGTCGGGGCGCCGGGCCGTCTCGCCGTGGCCGCCGTCCTCGGAGAAACGATAGAACAGCGCCTCGTTGCGGAAAGGGTGTTCGCCCAGCACGTGGCCCAATACGCTCGCGCCGAGCAGCAGGTTGCCGATGCGCACCGCGTCGCCGGCGTCGGCGGCCATGCCGCGCGCGACCATCGCCGACACCGCTTCGCTGCCGACAAAACAGCGCTCGTAACTGCGCTGCGGAAAGCCGTAGGTCCGGTCGCGTATGTCGACGAGGGCTCTGAGCTGCGCGGCCAGCTCGCCGAGGTCTTCACCGCTGAGCTCGACGGCTTCGTCTTCGTCGCGGGGTTCCGGCATGGCTATGCTCCGTAAGTCGTTGCGAACATCGACTGTCGCACGACGCCTGAGGGTCTTACAGAAATGCCAACTCGCAACCTGAGTTTCACGAGCGCTTCGGGCACCCAACTCGCGGCCCGGATCGACCTGCCGAGCAGCGAACCCCGCGCCTACGCCGTCTTCGCGCACTGCTTCACCTGCTCGAAGGACTCCAAAGCAGCCACCTTTGTCAGTCAGGCGCTCGCCGCGCGCGGCATCGCGACGCTGCGCTTCGACTTCACCGGGCTCGGCCAGTCGGGTGGCGATTTCTCCGACAGCAGCTTCTCCGCCAATGTCGCCGACCTGATCGCGGCGGTGCGGCATCTGGGGGCGCAGTTCGCGCCGCCGCAGATCCTGATCGGCCACAGCCTGGGCGGCGCCGCGGTGCTGGCCGCTGCCGGCCAGTTGCCCGAGGTGCGCGCGGTGGCGACCATCGGCGCGCCGTGCGACCCGGCGCATGTCAAGCATCTGTTCGCCGCGGGCCACGAAGCGATCGGCGCCGAGGGTGAAGCGGTGGTCGATATCGGCGGGCGGCCGTTTCGCATCAAGCGTGCGTTTGTCGACGACCTCGAACGACATGACGCCCGCGCTTCGATCGGCGCGCTGCGCAAGGCACTGCTCGTGATGCATGCCCCGGGAGACCGCACTGTGCCGGTGGACAACGCTGCCGAGATCTTCATGCACGCCAAGCACCCCAAGAGCTTCATTTCGCTCGACGATGCCGACCATCTGCTCAGCCGCAGACAGGATGCGGCCTATGCGGCCGAGGTGATCGCTGCCTGGGCTTCGCGATACCTCGGTGGCCGCTCGACCGTATGCGCGTCGATCTGAAGCACGACAAGAGCCATGCTGCCGACGGCGCCGACTGCGAAACGCGCGAAGGCCGTGTCGACCGCATCGAGCGGGTGCTGCAGATCGAAGGCGCGCTAGACGCGGCGCAACGCGCACGCCGGGTCGAGATCGCCGACAAGGGCCCGCCGCACCGCACTCCGCACTCGCCGGTGCTGATCCGCACGTGCGAGAAAAAAGAACAAGCCCCGCGGCGGCGCGGGGCTTGCAATTCGCAACGCGGCGCCGCCCGCTACGGATTGCCCTGCCCCGACAGCAACTCCAGTCGATAGTTCGCCCGCGGCATGTCGCGCGGCCGCTGGAGGAACAAAACTGCAAACGTGCTCTGACCCGGCTCGAGCACGCCCTTGTTCAGGAACAGGCGCACATAAGGATCGCCCGTACTCGTGGCGCCGCTGGCGTTGACCAGTCTGGCCTGACGCGGCAGACCGCGGGCGATCGTCAACAAGTGCGTGTCGACCACCGTCGTGCCGTTGTTTGTGATCTTGTAGACGTCGAGCTGGCGGTTGCCGATCGTGTCGGAGTAGATCCGCGACGGCGTGGCTTGCGATGTCACGTCGAGGAACTCGAGGCCCATGTCCCGCCGCGACAGCGGATCGTTGTTGTTGACGGGCAGACCGCTGGGCATGAAGCCATCTCGGGTTCCCAAGGCGGCCAGATCCGGACGGTACTTCGAGTACGTCAGGTCGCGTGGACTCGGCTGGAAGCGATCGGTGGTCGACCTGGGATCGAAGTCCCGGAACGCCGGGTCATACAGACCGTTCTCCAGGAAGTCAGTCAGGTCGTCGATTTGCCTCTCCGACAGGCCCAGGCCCCTCGGGGTACCCGGCCCGCGAGGATTCGTGAAGCGCGCATCCAGCGTCCCTGCAGCTGCAGCAGTGGGGTCCTGCGCCACGCCGGCGTTGAAGTACTCCACCACATCACGGACTTTGGTGAACGAGCCATTGTGGAAGAAGTTGCCACCGTCCCTGAGCTGGCGCAGCGTCAAACTGCGGAACTTGAAGGCGTGAGCCGGGTTGCCGGTGATCTCTTGCCGTCCGGTGTCCTCGGCGTGATACGCAAAGCCGTCTGCGCCTCGCCGGTTGGGATCAAGTTTGCCCCGTGCGAACGCGTTCAGCGCTTGCACTGGGTGGTCGCCGATGCCGACGTTGACGAAGTTCTCTTCGACGAAGCGGCCGATGCCGGCGACATCGGGGTCGTTGACCTGCTTATTGAGCATCGGCCCACTGTGGCAGCCCACGCATCCCGCGCCGCCCTCGGTGGCCTGGGTGTAGAACAGGCGCGCACCGCGCCGCTGGCTGGCGGTCAGCGCACGATCGTCCCCGGCGACGAATCGATCGAACGGGGTGTTGCGCGTCACCACCGTGCGCATGAAGGTCGCCGTCGCGCGGAACACGGTTTCGTTGTTGACAAGCCTTGTCAGATCGTTCGATGCCGCCGCTGCAGCGGCTTCCTTCGGGAAGGCGTCCTGGAACAGCTTCACGTAGGCAGGCACCTTGATGAGCTCGGGAACCTGCTGGTCGATCATGCGGTGCGCGTCGAGCAGCAGCAGGGCAATGTTCTCCGCGGGCGGATCCCCGCCCGGGATGACCGGGTTGACCGAGCCGGGCAACGACGGGTCTTCTCCGGCGAATCCGCCGAACAGCAGTCGGGTGTTGAACGCCAGACCGATGACTGACATGGACTTGCGGCCCACACTGTCCAGCTCGTCGAGCCGCCCGGTGCGCAGCAGCGCTTGGGGAGCCGGCTCGTGATAGAAAGGAGCGGGCGTGCCCACCACGGGTCGGCCGCCGATCTGCGCGATGTCGGTCAGCGTCGGCAGCGCATCGACCAAGGTGTCGCCCGGAAAGAGGGGAGCCGAGCGCTTCTTGACGAGAATCTCCTGGGTGCGACGGCGGACGATGAACTTGCCGGTGGCGTCGGTGTAGCCGCGGCCCTCGGCGCCCACATGCAGGTTGATCTGCTGACCCGCCTTGCTGGCTGCTTCGCCGAAGTGGCAGGTGCCGCACGACCCGGTCTGCTTCGTCGCACTGACAATTGCCGGGACATTCTGACCAGCCATCAGCGTTCCGCCGAAGGCTGTTCCTGCAGGCAGGTCAACCGGCACTGCCGTGTTGATATTGATGCGCGCGGTCCGCACCGGGTCATGGAAGAGCATCTTGCCGAGAAAGCGCTTGGCTTCCGTGGTCTCGTAGCGATCCGGCTGCGTCGCCGGCCCGGGCGGCACAGGGATCTCTGCATTCGTCGCCGGAACTCTCAGTTTGTCGATGCCGCCGACCTGTCCTGCGATGAACTGCCTCAGTCCACCGCGACCGTGCTCCGAATCGGCAACGACGGCGCCACCCATCAACAGAAACGAACAGGCGACGGCCACCTTCAACCCGCGTCGCCGATTCGCACTGCGGGCGAACCGCGTCTCGGTCGCGTTGTGCAGCGCTCGGCTGCGTTCTGACGGCTTGTTCATGCGAACTCCTTGAGAGCGAAATGCTGGATGGCAGACCTACAGGCAGCACATTGGGGCACGCGAAGACCCGAGTCGTATTGCAGATACACGTAGCGTTGCATCGAGCGCTCCAGCAGGTTCCTGCAAAAGCCTGTCAGGCGCGATGACGCTCGTCTGCGCAAACCATTGCCTCTCCCCCGTAAGGACCGATGGCTTCGGCGCGACCGAGTTGTTCGCACTCTTGCTCGAGGTTCGAATAAGGCGCATGTCCAGTTCATTGGCGCATGTTCGGAACCCGGCGTCTTGCATGACAGCCCAGAGCAGCAGCCACGCTACGCAGATATTTGCAATGGCAACGAGAGATCTTTGATGCCCGCTTCGACCACCGACACAGCAGCGTCGCAGCGCACCGGAGCTGATGCTGCGCCGCACGCCGTGCAGCACGGCGCCAGCGCTTACGGTCACCTTCTCGCCGCCGCGGGCGGGCAGCAAATCGAAGCGATGATGCGCCACGCCGACCGCAGTGCGATATGCACGGCGCTGTATGCGTCACCGCCGTACGACCTGCTGGTGCCGCCACTGACGGTGTCGCGCCTGTCGATCAACCTGACGCGCTCGCGCGTCAGCGGTGGCGTCGACGGCGAACGGCAACAACTCTTCGAAGCCCGCCGCCACTCGTTGTTCCTGACACCGGCCGGGGCTGCGGTGCGTTGGCGCAAGGACTCGCCGAGCCGCCACGTGAACATCTATTTCCACGCCGATGCGCTGAACGGCGACGACGAAGCGCCGCAGATGGACGGGGACCAACCCCTCTTCAACGCCGCAATCCCCGGGATGCGCAGTCTGGCCGACCAGCTCGTGGACGAGCTGTGCAGCCCGGGGGTGCTCAACGCCGAGGCCGCGGACAGTCTGGCGCGCCTGCTGCTAGTGCGCTTGTCGCGCCACCGGCGACAAAGGGCGAACGGCTCGAACCCGCTGACGCCCGCTGTGCTCATGCGTCTGCGGGACTACGTGGCCGAGCATCTGGGGGAACGCATACTCGTCACCGATCTTGCTAAGCAAGCAGGCCTTTCTCCCAGCCGCTTTGCACATGCTTTCAGCGAACACGTCAGACAGTCGCCTCATCAGTTCGTATTGGCGATGCGGCTCGAGCGTGCCACTGAGCTGCTGCGCCATTCGCGTTTGAACGCGGCCGATGTGGCGCACACCTGCGGCTTCGCCAGCCAGCAGCACCTGACGAACGCGATGCGCTGCGCATTGGGCATCACGCCAGGGCGCTACCGCGCGCAGTTCAGTTCGGAGGAAGCGCACCAGCGGTAAGCGACCACCTGCGTGTCGCCCACGCCCGAGCCAGACGTCTTGAAAGAACGTCGCGGTGCTGCCGGGAGCACTGGCAGCCACAATCATGCAATGAACGTGCGCCAACGCGCTCTCGAGTTGCTGCGCCTTGCCGACCCCTGGGCCAAGGTGAGTGGCACGCGCCAGGGGTTCAACGATCCGGCAGTGTTGACGATCGACGGCGCGGCCGCGCTGCCGGAACCCGCCGGTCTGCCCGGCCGGCCCGCGCGGCCGCAGCTTGTCTCGCCGGCCAAAGTGCCGCGGCGTTCGCTGCACACCCCACACGGCCGCGCGGCGCTGCTGCACGCTGTGGCGCACATCGAATTCAACGCCATCAACCTGGCGCTCGATGCGGTCTGGCGTTTCGCCGGCATGCCCACCGACTATTACCGCGACTGGGCGCGCGTCGCTGCGGAGGAAGCATTGCACTTCAGCCTGCTGGCCGAGCACCTGGCCACGCTCGGCCACGCCTATGGCGACTTCGATGCGCACGACGGTTTGTGGACGATGGTCGAGAAGACCAAGCACGACATCACAGCCCGCATGGCGCTGGTGCCGCGCACGCTCGAAGCGCGCGGGCTCGATGCCACGCCGCCAATGCAGGCCAAGCTCAAACAGGCCGGCGATCATCGCGCGGTGGAAATCTTGGGCGTGATCCTGCGCGATGAGGTCGGCCATGTGGCGATCGGCAACCGCTGGTACCGCTGGCTGTGCGAACGCGATGGGCTCGATCCGATCGCGCACTTCGAGCAACTGCTCATCACCCACCACGCGCCGAGGCCGAAGCCGCCGTTCAATCTCGAGGCCCGCCGCCGCGCGGGTTTCGACGTTGAAGAGCTGGCGCGCCTGGTGCAGGTGCCACCGCCGCAGCACTGACAAACGAAGCTGCCGGGCTCGCCACACGATACCGTGCATCGGCCCCACAGCGCCGTGTCGGCGCCCGCTACAGTGGCACCGTCGCTTGACGTGAAAGGCTCCAACGTGCCGCTGGTGATTGCGATCGTGATCGGCCTCGTGCTCGGAGCATCCTTCGGCGGCGCTTTCGAAGCACTGGCCGGCGCGCTGTTGGCATGGTTGGTGATCCGCTCGATGCGGCAGGCCCGCGTGATCGCCGATCTCGAACAAGCTGTGCGCGTGTTGAGCCAGCCGCAAGTCACCGAGCGCCTCGCGATGCCGCAGCCGAACGCAGCAACGCCAGAACCCGACATCGCTGCGCACGACTTCGAACCGACGACGCCGCCCGAGATCGTTGCGCCGGCGCCGCCGGTGGCACGCCCACCCGCCGCGGCGCCACGCCCGAACCCGTTGGGTCCGATCAAGCAGTGGTTCTTCGGCGGCAACACCATCGTCAAGGCCGGCGTCGGCATTCTCTTCATCGGCCTGGCCTTCCTCGCAAAGTTTGCGAGCGAGCATGTGCACGTGCCGATCGAAGTGCGGCTGGCCGGCATCGGCGTTGCGGCCATCGCACTGCTCGGCGTCGGCTGGCGTCTGCGCATCAAACGCCCGGCCTATGCGCAGGTGCTGCAAGGCGGTGCGATCGCGGTGCTCTACCTCACCCTGTTCGTCGCCTTCCGCTTCTACGGCGTGCTCGCGGTGACGCCGGTGTTTGTGCTGATGGTGGCCGTGGCCGCGCTCGGCGCGGCGCTGGCAGTGCTGCAAGACGCACGCGCACTGGCCGTCATCGGCGCGCTCGGCGGCTTTGCGACGCCGCTGCTCGTGTCCACCGGCAGCGGCAACCACATCGCCCTGTTCAGCTACTACCTCGTGCTCGACCTCGGCATCGCGCTCGTCGCCTGGCACCGCACCTGGCGCTCGCTGAACCTGATCGGTTTTCTCGGCACCTTCGTCGTTGCCACCGCCTGGGGCGTGCTCAAGTACCAGCGCGACAACTACGCAACGAGCCAGGGCTTCCTGATTGCGTTCTTCGTGCTCTTTGTCGCCATCATGCTGATGCCGCTGCGCCAGAAGGCAACGACGAACGAGAAGCCACTGCCGACCGACGCCTGGGTGCAAGGCGCGCTGCTGTTCGGCCTGCCGACGATCACCTTCGTGCTGCAGCATGGCTTGGTGCACCACACCGAGTACGGCACAGCGCTCTCGGCACTCGTGCTCGCGGTGTTCTACATCGGCATGGCGACGTGGATGCGCTCGCAGCTGCGGCTGGCCGCAGCTTTCGAAGGCAGCCTCGCCGTCGGCACGGTGTTCACGACCCTGGTGATCCCATTCGCGCTCGACGCGCGCAGCACCGCCGGCGCCTGGGCGCTCGAAGGCGCCGGCCTCGTCTGGCTGGGGTTGCGCCAGTCGCGCGTGCTGGCGCGCGCCTTCGGCTATGCGCTGCTGGTGTTGGCGGGCGTGGCGATGGTCATCGGTTTCGAACGCCACGGCGCGCCGACGACGGTGTTCAACGCCTACCTGTTCAACGCGCTGATGGCGGCGGCTGCTTCGCTGGCCGCCGCGTTGTTCGTCGCTCGCCAGGCGCAGCGCGAGCCGACAGGGTTGGTACCCCACGAGTCGGTGGCCGAGCCGCTGCTGATCGGCGCGGCTACGCTGTGGCTGCTCGGCGCGGCGTCGCTGCACATCGATCACTTCGTGACACCGCGCTACGAGCTCGCAGCCTGGCTCGTCAGCGTGAGTGCGATCGCGCTGCTCTATGCGCTGCTGTCGCTGCGCCTGCAGTGGCCGCGCATCGCGCTGCCGGTGATCGCGCACGCGCCGCTGATGGCGCTGGCCAGCCTCGCCGTGGCGGTGACGCTCGCGCGCCCGCTCGAACATGGCGCCTGGTGGGCGTGGACCATCGCGTTCGCCGTGCACGCGCTCGTGCTGTGGCGTCTTGCGCCGCGCTGGCCCGCAGCGGCGCGCGATGCCGTGCATTCAATCGGCGTTCTCGTGCTCGCGCTGCTCGGCGCGTTGCAAGGCCGAGCAATGACGATCGACTGGGGCGATGCCCTCTCCGCCTGGGGCTGGCTCGGCTGGTTGGTGGTGCCCGCGGCGATGTTGATGCTGTTGCCGCGCCCCGCCGTCGCACGCCGCTGGCCGGTGAGCGCTGCCCCCGTGGCGTACCAATGGATCGCCACCGCACTGCTCGCTGCCGGCCTGCTGCTGTGGACGCTGCTGGCCAACATCGGCTCCAACGGCGCCGCGCTGCCGCTGCCGTATGTGCCGCTGATCAACCCGCTCGACGTCGGCGTTGCCGCGGCGCTGATGGCCGTCGTGCTGTGGCTGCGCAGCGATGCGGCGCGCGCGAAGTGGGCAGCGCAACCCGGCATTCCCATCGCGCTCGTCGGCGGCGCGGCCTTCGTCTGGATCAACGCGATGCTGGTGCGCGGCTTCCACCATTTCGGCGACGTGCCCTTCCGCTTCGATGCCTGGACGCGCTCGCTGCCCGTGCAGACCGGTATCACGCTGCTGTGGACCACCACCGCGCTGATCTTGATGTGGTTGTCGGCACGGCGTGCCATGCGGCTGCCATGGCTGGTGGGTGCGGCGCTGCTCGCCGCCGTCGTCGCCAAGCTGCTGCTGGTCGATCTGTCCGGCACCGGCACCGTGACGCGCATCGTCTCCTTCATCGGCGTCGGCGTCTTGATGCTCGTCATCGGCTATGTCGCGCCACTGCCTGGGCGGGGCAAACCAACGCAGGAGCAACAGCATGCGTAAGGTGTTCTTTGTCGGCGCGTGGCTCGTGGCCGCGGTGGCGAATTCGGCCGACGAGCCTGCATTTCGCCATGCGGCGCCGATCACGGTGTCAACGCCGGGGGCCTTCGTGCAATTGCCACTGCCCGCCGCGGCGTACGGCCGCAGCGCGAGCGCGAATCTCGCCGACCTGCGCATCGTCGATGCCCGCGGCGAGCGCGTGCCATTCGCCGTGCTCGCACCGCGCCAGCCCGAGCCGCAAACCACTGAGCAGCAGCGCGATGCCACGCTGTACCCGCTGCCCGCCAAGCGGGAGGCCGACGGCAGCTGGACAGCACCGATCGAAGTCGCCATCGACGGCGGCCGCATCAGCGTCAAGCGCCTCGCGGGAGGCACTACGGCAGCGCCGGTCGCGACGTCCGCCGGCTGGTTGTTCGACCTCGGCGAACGCCAGCGCGACGACCCCGTACCGCACTCGCTGCGCATCGCATGGAGCGGACCGGCCGAGTTCAGCGCTGCGTTCCGCTTCGACAGCAGCGACGACCTGCGCCAATGGCGCGGCGGCGGCAGTGGTCAGTTGATGGCGCTCAACTCACCGACCGGCCCCCTGACGCAGCCGACGCTGCTGCTCGGCGCCAACCCGGGCCGCTTCGTGCGCCTGGTCTGGGCCGACGCGGCCACCGCCCCACAGGTCAGCGCCGCGAAGGTGGTGACTGCACAGCATGGCAGCAGGGTGCTCGATCCGCCCATCACCCTCGTCGTGTCACCGGGCACCGAGCCCGCGGGCAAGGCCTCGCCCGACGAGGCCGCCCGACGAGGCCGCCCAACGCGCCCTGCACTTCGACCTTGGCGGCTCGCTGCCGATCACCCAGCTCGATTTGCACTGGAGCAGCGGCACGCTCGTCGCCCCGGTGCGTGTGCAAGCGCGCAACGATGTCAACGAGCCGTGGCGCGACGTCGGATCCGCCGTGTTCTACCGCCTTGAGCGCGGTACCGACGTGGCAAGTTCGCCGCCGCTCGCCGCCAGCGCCACAGCGCGCTTCGTGCGCGTGCTGCCCGACCCGCGCGCGGCTGCGCTCGACGCCGCACATACCCAACTCGTCGTGCAGGCGCCGCTGGCCAGCCTGGTCTTCGCATCGCAAGGCGAGCCGCCGTATGCGCTGCAAGCCGGTGCCAAGGTCACCACCCCGTCGGCGCTGCCGCTGTCCACGCTGGTGCCGTCGCTCGACCGCGAACGCGCGCGCTTCGGCAGCGCCGCGCTCGGCCAATGGAGCGAGGTCAGCGCCGTGGCACGCGCTGAACAGGCGCAGCAGCAGCGCGCCGCCTTGCGGCCGTGGCTGCTGTGGTCGGTGCTGCTTTTCGGCGTGGCGGTGCTGGGATTCATGGTCTGGCGCCTGGCCAGATCGCCGCGCCAGGACGAGCGAACAAATCCCTGAGCGCGCTACGCATAAACTGCGCACTTCACAGGATTGCCACGGACAGAAACACCATGCGCCTCACCACCCGCCAATTCATCAAGACCAGCGGCCTGTTCGCCGCTGCCCTGCTGCTCGCCGCCTGCGGCAAGAAAGAGCCGCCACCGCCGGCCGCCGCCGCCGCTTCGGCGCCCGCCGCCGCGCCGGCACCCGCTCCGGCCAGGGTCTATGCCGTCGGTACCGATGCCGCGTACGCACCATTCGAGAGCCAGAACGAAAAGGGCGAGATCGTCGGCTTCACCATCGACGTCGTCAGCGCTGCTGCTGCCAAGGCCGGCATCCAGGTCAAGTTTGTCAACACGCCGTGGGAAGGCATCTTCAACGCGCTCGCGCAAGGCGACCGCGACATGATCGCCTCGTCGGTGACGATCACCGACGAGCGCAAGCAGACGATGGACTTCTCCAATCCGTACTTCGACGCGGTGCAGCTGATCGCGGTCAAGGAAAACAGCAAGATCGCCAAGTTCGGCGACTTGAAGAAGGCCAAGGTCGGCGTGCAGACCGGCACCACCGGCGACGAAGCGGTGACCAAGCTGCTGGGCAAGACGAGCACCAACATCAAGCGCTTCGAGTCGACGCCGCTGGCGCTGAAAGAGTTGGAAGCCGGTGGCGTCGATGCTGTCGTTGCCGACAACGGCGTCGTCATCCACTATGTCGCCAACAACCCGGGCGGCAAGTTCAAGATGGTCAGCGACAAGGAATTCGCGCCCGAGCAATACGGTTTTGCAGTGAAGAAGGGCAACACCGAGCTGCTCGGCAAGTTGAACGAAGGCATCGCCGGCATCAAGGCCGATGGGTCATACAACACGATCTTCAAGAAGTACTTCGGCACCGAGCCGGCCGCACCGGCTGCTGCTGCAGCGCCGGCTCCCGCCGCATCCAAGTGAGTTGAGAGAAGGAAGCGGCCATGGGTCTGCGTTGGGAGATC
>JANOEG010000087.1:0-10608 GCA_031413095.1 Burkholderiales bacterium
GGAAATTCATCAACAGCTTATCCACAAAGCGGTGTGGATGGCCTGGGGACAGTTTCAGAGCGTCTAACTCCATGCCAAAACAAGTTGAAACTGTCCGTTGAACGCAACCATTATAGGTTTGAAGACCCTCAATGCTCACCTCTGCGGCCGACAAGTGAATGTGCGCTCACACCGAACGATCGGCTTCCAACACGAAAGACATTTCACGAAGTGAAAAGACCCAATATCGCGCTCAACGAGCAGGTGCCGGCCGGATGACGAGGTAGTTGGTCCAGTCGCCCCGGCGCACCATCACGCTGGCCGCCTTGCTCTTGTCGAGCTTGGCCACCTGCGCGTTGAACTGCTTGGCATCAATGACCTCGGCATTGTCGAGTGTGACGATCACATCACCCTCGCGCACACCGGCGCGCGCCGCAGCGCCTTCGACCGATTCCACGCGCACGCCGCCACGCAGCTTCAACTCTTTCTTCTGCGCTTCGGTGAGGTCGGCGACCGCCAAGCCGATGGCCGTCTTCGCTGCAGGCGCGGCGGGCGGTTCGGTGTTGGCTTGCGCGGTGCGGCGTGGTTTGTCGGGCTCGAATTCGGCCACGGTCACGGCAACCTCTTTGGTCTGGCCGCGGCGGAACAACTGCAATTGGCTCTTCGCCCCAGGCTTGGCGGCGCCGATCAAGCGCGGCAGATCACTCGACTTGTCGACGGCCTTGCCATCGACCTTCAAGATGATGTCGCCGGGTTCCACGCCGGCCTTGTCGGCCGGAAGGCCGGCCTCGACACCCTGGACCAACGCGCCGCGCGGGGCACCAAGGCCGATCGCTTCGGCCACTTCCTTGGTCACCTGCGCGATCGACACGCCGATGCGGCCACGGATCACGCGACCTGTGGTGCGCAGTTGGTCGGCGACACGCATCGCCTCGTCGATCGGGATCGCAAAGCTGATGCCCATGAAGCCACCCGAGCGACTGTAGATCTGCGAGTTGATGCCGATGACCTCGCCGCGCATGTTGAGCAGCGGGCCACCCGAGTTGCCAGGGTTGATGGCAACGTCGGTCTGGATCATCGGCAGGTAATCGCCGGTGTCTCGCTGCTTGGCGCTGACGATGCCGGCGGTGACCGTGTTGTCGAGGCCGAACGGCGCACCGATGGCCATGACCCAGGCGCCCACCTTGAGCGCGTTGACATCGCCGATCTTCACCGCCGGCAGGCCGGTGGCTTCAATCTTGACGATCGCCACATCGGTGCGGCGGTCAGCGCCAATGATCTTGGCTTTGAGCTCGCGCTTGTCGGTCAGCGTGACGATCACTTCATCGGCGCCATCGACGACGTGCGCATTGGTCATCACATAGCCGTCGGCCGAGAGAATGAAGCCCGAGCCGACGCCCCGCGGCTGCGCTTCGTTGTCGTCAGGCTGCTGCTGTGGCCCGCCACGTCGCGGCTGCCCCGGCATGTTGGGCATGCGATCGGGTATCGGAATGCCGAAGCGACGGAAGAACTCGCGCATCTGCTCATCGATTTCGCCACCGCCACCACTACCGCCACCGGCCGAGGCTTCTGTGTTGCGCCGCTCCGCGGTACGGATGTTGACCACTGTGGGCCCGACACGCTCTACCAGTTCGGTGAAGTCCGGCAGCTCGCGGCCAGCTTGCGCCAACGCGGGCGACGGCGCCAGCGCCAAGACCGTCGCAGCCAATCCCAATGACGCGGCGACCAGCATCGAATGACGGCGAGAGGTGTACTGCACACCAACAAAACTGGAGATCATCATGGGCAAAGAGGCCTTACGAGACGAGTACGGTGGATATGAGAGGTTGTACAGGTTTAGAGCGCATCAGGCCTGAACCTCGATGACAAGACCATCAGCGTGGCTTGCTTTCTAGTGCACCCGCAAACTGCTTGAGAGTGGCCGCAGGCACATCGCCGACCACAGTGATCCAGTGCGTGCCATGCGCTTGCATCCATGTGTGTGTGGCACCTGAGGCGGCAGCGCCGCTGCGGTGGCGGTCGGCGCGTAGCGGCTCGATGAACAGCGACACGTGCGTCAAACCATCGGTAAAGATGGCGTGCAGCACCGCGGCCGACGCCTGGCCCTTGTCATCAGCCGCGGGCTCCAGTTGGCGCTTGACGCAACTGCTCTGGCGGAAGCCGGCCACCGGCACCTTGAGTTGCCAGCCTTCGGACTCGAGCGAGGTGGTCTGCGACACTGGTTTGAGCACACGCCAGCCGTCCAACTGCTTGAGCGCGTTTTGCAATGTTTTCGCCGCATGGGGCTTGGTTTTGCCGCCAATCGACAGGTCGGTGAAGGCGCTGCTCTCGAGCACGCGCCCATCGGCAGCCACCACATCGGCGCGCAACAGAAGCCCGCTGCCCGGCTCCGCCCACAGGCGCTGCGCGAATCGCGCGCCGTCCCGCGGGCGCAAGAGAAACACCGCGGCATCGAACCCGGCGACGCGATCCGGCCCTTCGCTGACAAGGTCGTAGCGTTCGAACAGTTGCTCTTCGCTGCCGGTCAGCAGCGACGGAAAAGGCTGGATCGCCTCGCGCTGCGCCAGCCGAGCGGTCTTGGCGCTGGGCCACAGCGTCAGCACCTGTTCGTTGTGGCGCAGCACGCGCCTCGGCTGGCCGTCTAGCATGTCCACGCTCTCGAACGACTCCTTGCCTTCGCAGTAGTGAGCAATGCGCGAGCTCGACATCCCCCCTTCTGCGCTGACGACGAGCGTGCCCTGGTAATTGCGCTGCGTGGCCGCGTTGTGCATGCGCAGCAGCCACTGCCGGGCCTCCGGGCCGCTGACCACGTTGCCGCCTGCCCGCGCCGGAAAGGCGACCGTCGCCATGCCGGCCGCTACGCCGAGCACGAACGCGGCCGCACGACCCCAGGGCAAAGATGCCGCCAGCTGCATTCAGCGCCCCGGGGCGGTGGCCGCCGCGTTGCGCACTGCGCCACCGGGAGCAACTTGCATCGCACCGTTGGCGTATTGGCGATGCGCGGTGAGGTAGCGATCCAACTCGGCGTTGCGGATCATCGGCGCCGTCTCGACGCCGACCTGAGAGGCCGTCGCCGCTGGCGGGGCCACGGAAGCAGGCAGCACGGCGCCCTCCGGCGCAGCAGAGCGCGCGGTCAAGCCCACCGTCGCGTCATCGGGTGTCGCCACACGCGTCACCATCAAAGCTCCCGCAACGGCAACGAAGCCAGCTGCCACCGCAGTCGGTGCCATCCAACGGCGAGCGCGGCGTGCACGCGTCAGCAACATCGACTTTGCAGGCGATGCGGCGGCGGGTGTCGGGGCCAGAATGACCGGCTCGGCCGCCAGACGCGCCCGCACGGCGGCGAGGAAGCGTGCATCGCCTACCTCATCGGCGCTGTGTTCATCGCTGCGCATCAAGTCACCGATCAGGTGGTAGGCGTGCCAGTCGGCGCGCGCCGCGGCATGCCCACGCCAGGCGCGGAAGGCCTCGTCGGTGGCGCTGTCGTCGCCATCCATGAGCGCCGAAAGGGCAGCTCGTTGTTGGTCGTCTGAAGGCTCGGGGTGCGTAGACATCGGCAAGGTCTCCAAAGACGGGCGCTACCAGCGCTCGCCCTCGCGGGTGCCCAGCAGCGGGCGCAACTTGACTGCGATCGCTTCACGGGCTCGAAAAATCCGTGAACGGACGGTTCCAATCGGGCAATTCATCACATCAGCAATCTCTTCATAGCTCAGGCCTTCGATCTCGCGCAGAACGATGGCTTGGCGCAGATCTTCACTCAGGGCGTCGATGGCCGAATTGACCGTGGCAGCCACTTGCCTGCCGGCCAGCACGGTCTCCGGTGTTTCGCCGTCGGTTAGTTCGCTCTCCACACGCGAAGGTTCCTCACCATCTTCGGTGGAAACCATGGCGCCCTCGAATACCAGCGGGTCGCGCTTCTTCTCGAGAAGGGCCTTCTTGGCCGTGTTGACGGCAATGCGGTACAGCCAAGTGTAAAAAGCGCTCTCGCCACGGAACTGTGGCAAGGCCCGGTAGGCGCGGATGAATGTTTCCTGTGCAATGTCTTGCACCAGGTCGGTGTCTCGCACCATGCGCCCCACCAGGCGCTCGATGCGGCGCTGGTATTTGACGACCAGCATCTCGAACGCACTGACCTCGCCGCGCTTGGCGCGTTCAACCAGCAATGCATCAGCGTCGCCCTGTTCGTTCATGGCGCGATCATGGCGGCGGCGCCGGCAGCGGATCGGCCGGACGCCGCGCATACAGCGCGGCGCGCAAGGCCGGCCACGGCCCGACGGCCGAGTGGCGTGACGCCGCAATCCAGCAGCGCCGGCCTTGAACGGGATCGAAGCGCAGCAACATCCAGGAATCGAGATCTAGCACCACGTGCGCGTCCCCGACGAGAGCTTGCCATTGCCATTCGGCGCCATTCCAGTTCAGGTCGGCAGTTGTCTGGGCGCGATGCAGTCGCCAAGCGGTCAGTGCCGCGACCAACGAGCCCAGCACCACCGCGGCGCTCAAAGTTGCGTCGTTGTGCAACAGCAGCCAAGCCGCCAGGTTGGTCGCCGCGACGCCGGCGCACAAGGCAACACACGCAATCCAGCCGGCACTGCGGCCGAGGCTCACGCGCACCGGTGGCGCGGCGTGCACGCAAGTGTCTCAGGCGCGACGGAACAGCAGCGTACCGTTCGTGCCGCCGAAACCGAAGTTGTTCTTCACCGCAATGTCGATCTTCATCGCGCGAGCGGTGTTGGCGCAGTAGTCCAGGTCGCACTCCGGATCCTGGTTGAAGATGTTGATCGTCGGCGGGCTCACCTGATGGTGCAGCGCGAGCACGGTGAACACCGACTCGATCCCGCCAGCGCCGCCGAGCAGGTGGCCGGTCATCGACTTGGTGGAGTTGACGACGAGCTTCTTCGCGTGGTCGCCGAACGCCAGCTTGATGGCGTTGGTTTCGTTCAGATCGCCGAGCGGCGTGCTGGTGCCGTGCGCGTTGAGGTACTGCACAGCGTCGGCATTGATGCCGGCGTTGCGCAATGCAGCCTTCATCGAACGCTTCGGGCCATCGACGTTGGGCGCCGTCATGTGGTGGGCGTCAGCGCCCATGCCGAAGCCGGCCAGCTCCGCATAAATCTTTGCGCCGCGCTTCTTCGCGTGTTCGTACTCTTCAAGCACCACCACGCCGGCGCCTTCGCCGAGCACGAAGCCGTCACGGTCCCTGTCCCACGGCCGCGACGCCGTGGCTGGATCGTCGTTGCGCGTGGACAGCGCACGTGCGGCAGCGAAACCACCGAGGCCCAGCGGCGACACCGTACTCTCGGCGCCGCCGGCCACCATCACGTCGGCGTCGCCGTACTCGATCATGCGGCCGGCTTCGCCGATGCAATGCAGGCCGGTCGTGCAGGCGGTGACGATGGCGAGGTTCGGGCCTTTGAAGCCGTAGAAGATCGACACATGGCCCGAGATCATGTTGATGATCGACGCCGGCACAAAGAACGGCGAGATGCGCCGCGGCCCGCGGGTCCGGTATTCCTCGTGCGTCTGCTCGATCATCGGCAGGCCGCCAATGCCCGAGCCGACCATCACGCCGATGCGCTCGGCGTCATCCTCGGACAGCGCATCACCCGTGGCCAGCCCCGCATCACGCACCGCCTGGATCGACGCCGCCATCCCATAGTGGATGAAGGTGTCCATGTGGCGCGCATCTTTGGCCGGAAAGTAGTCCTCGACGTTGAAGCCCTTGACTTCACCGGCGAACCGGCAGGCGAGCGCCGACGCGTCGAACTTCGTCACGTTGGCAATGCCGGTGCGGCCGGCAACCAGGTTGTCCCAGCCCTCGGCTACGCTATTGCCCACCGGGCTGATCAGCCCAAGGCCGGTAACGACGACGCGGCGACGTGTCAATGGAGCCCCCTCGCGCTGCTCGCGGCCCCGCCAAGCGGGAGAGAGCACTCGCTTCGGAGCGGCCGTGCGCTCGTGCTCATCGACTCAAGCGGCCTTTTGGTGGCTCTTCGCGTAGTCAATCGCCAACTGCACGGTCGTGATCTTCTCCGCCTCTTCGTCCGGGATCTCGATGCCGAACTCGTCCTCGAGGGCCATCACCAGTTCCACCGTGTCCAGGGAATCGGCACCGAGGTCGGCGACGAACGCTTTTTCGTTCGACACATCGGTCTCAGGCACGCCGAGCTGCTCGGCAACAATTTTCTTCACACGGGCTTCGATATCGCTCATTGACTCCTCCAGGAGTAGGGAAACGCAAAACGGCCCGAATTCTACGTTGCGCAGCAGGCGGGCCTGTGGCGCCTCGCACCGGTCGGGCTCAACCGGTTTTCAGTTCATGAACATGCCACCGTTGACATGCAGCTCGGCGCCGGTGATGTAGCCGGCCTCGGCCGAGGCCAGGAACGCGACGGTGGCAGCGATCTCTTCGGGTGTGCCCAGGCGACCCAGCGGAATCTGCTGCATCAGCGCGGCCTTCTGTGTTTCAGCCAAGCCTTCGGTCATATCCGTGGCGATGAAGCCCGGCGCCACGCAATTGACCGTGATGTTGCGGCTGCCCAGCTCTCTTGCAAGAGACCTGGTCATGCCGGCAACACCGGCCTTGGCCGCAGCATAGTTGGCTTGGCCCGGGTTCCCCGCGGCGCCAACCACCGAAGTGATGTTGATGATGCGGCCGAAGCGCTGCTTCATCATCGTGCGCATCACGGCGCGGCTGGCACGAAACACCGCCTTCAGGTTGGTGTCGTGCACGTCGTCCCACTCTTCGTCCTTCATGCGCATTGACAGGTTGTCGCGCGTGATGCCGGCATTGTTGACGAGGATGTGCATGCCCCCATGCTGTTTGACGATGGTGTCCACCGCGGCGTCAAGCGCGGCGCCATCGGTGACGTTGAGGACGATGCCGTGGCCGCCCATCGAACCGAGTGCTTCACGGATGGTGGCCGCGCCGACCTCGCTGGTCGCTGTACCGATGACCTTGGCACCACGCGCAGCGAGTGCCAACGCGATCGCGCGGCCGATGCCGCGCGTGGCACCGGTGACAAGGGCGATTTGGTCTTTCATGCCACGAGCGCCTTCGCTTCGGCCAACGTCACCGGGTCGTAGATCGCCGCCGAAGCCGCTTGCGCATCGATGCGCTTGACCATGCCGGCCAGCACCTTGCCCGGGCCACACTCGATCAGCGCACCCAGGCCGCGCGCACGCAGCGCCAGCACGGTCTCCACCCAGCGCACGGCACCGAAGGACTGCCGGTACAGCGCATCGCGGATCGCCGCCGAGTCGGTCTGCACCGCGACGTCGACGTTGTTGACCACGGGAATGCGCGGCGTGGCGATGTTCACCGCGGCGAGCTTGTCGCGAAGCCGCTCGGCGGCAGGCTTCATCAAACTGGAATGGAACGGCGCCGACACCGCGAGCAGCAACACCCGCTTGGCGCCTTTGGACTTGAGCAGCTCGCAGGCTCTGTCGACGCCGGCCTTGCTTCCGGAAATCACCGTCTGTTTCGGGTCGTTGTAGTTGGCGGCTTCGACGACATCACCGGCGGCCACCACTTCGGCACAACCGGCACGCACGGCGTCGGCGTCGAGGCCGAGAATGGCCGCCATCGCGCCGGCTCCCACCGGCACCGCGTCTTGCATCGCCTGCGCGCGAAAGCGCACCAGCGGCAGCGCATCGGCGAGCGTCAGCACGCCAGCCGCCACCAACGCCGTGTATTCGCCCAGCGAATGGCCGGCCACCGCAGCAGGTTCAGCGCCGCCATCGGCGCGCCAGGCGCGATAGCAAGCAATGCCGGCCGTCAACATCACCGGTTGTGTGTTCGTCGTCAGCCCGAGCGCTTCGGCCGGGCCTTCGCGGATCAGCTTGGCCATGTCTTCACCGAGTGCCGTCGATGCCTCTGCCAGCGTCTCGCGCACGGCGGGATGATCGCCCCATGCACCGAGCATGCCGACGCTTTGGGAGCCCTGGCCGGGAAAAAGAAAGGCGAATGAGGTCATGACATTCGATGCGATCAGAACTCGATCAGCGCCGCGCCCCAGGTGAAGCCGCCGCCGACGCCTTCGAGCATCAACCTGTGGCCGCGGCGGATGCGGCCGTCGCGCACCGCCACGTCGAGCGCCAGCGGGATCGACGCCGCGGACGTGTTGCCATGCTCATCGACAGTGGCGATCAGCTTGTCGGCGGGCAGCTTCAGCTTCTTGGCTGTGCCTTGCATGATGCGGATGTTGGCCTGATGGGGGATCAGGAAGTCGATGTCGGCTTCGGTCTTGCCGGCCTTGGCGAGCACCGAGCGGGCGACGCTGTCGAGCACGTTGACCGCCATCTTGAAGACTGCCTGACCATCCATCTTCAATGTCGGGTCGCCGATCACCTTGCCGCCGGCCACCGTGCCCGGCACGCACAGGATGCCGACATGGCGCCCGTCGGCATGCAGCTCGCTGGCCAGGATGCCGGGCTCGTTGCTGGCTTCGAGCACGACGGCGCCAGCGCCGTCGCCGAACAAGACGCAAGTCGTGCGGTCGTTGAAATCGAGGATGCGCGAGAAGACCTCGGCTCCGATGACGAGCGCGGTTTTCGCACTGCCGGTGCGGATCAGCGCATCGGCCACCGTCAATGCATACATGAACCCAGAGCACACGGCCTGCACATCGAACGCGGCGCTGCCGTTCGTGATGCCGAGCTTGGCTTGCAGGATCGCGGCCGTCGACGGGAACACCATGTCCGGCGTCGAGGTGGCGACAATGATCAGGTCCACTTCAGCGGGCTGGCGGCCCGCGGCTTCGAGCGCCGACAGCGCTGCCGACAAGGCGAGATCGCTGCAGACAACGCCGTCGGCGGCGAAGTGCCGCGCGCGAATCCCGGTGCGCTCGACGATCCACTCGTCCGAGGTTTCGATGCCACGCGTGGCCAGCTCGGCCACCAGATCTGCATTGCTCAAGCGGCGCGGCGGCAGGTGGCTGCCGGTGCCGGTGATGCGCGAGTAGCGGGGACCTTGTGGATTCATGCGGCTTGCGTCGCAGCCGCATCCGCCGCGGGCAGCGACCGCATCGTTTCGGCGATGCGGTCGTGCACGCGGTCGAGCAGCCGGTTGCGCGCGGCATCATAAGCGCGCGATAGCGCATGCTCAAACGCATAGGCATCGGCCGAGCCGTGGCTCTTGAAGACCAGCCCGCGCAATCCGAGCAGCGCCGCGCCGTTGTAGCGGCGGTGATCGACGCGGTGCTTGAAATGCTTCAGCACCGGCATCGCCACCAGCGCAGCGAGTCTGGTGAAGACGTTGCGGGTGAATTCTTGCTTGATGAACTCGGTCAGCATGCCGGCCAGGCCTTCGCTGGCCTTGAGCACCACGTTGCCGACAAAACCGTCACAGACGACGATGTCGGTCGTGCCCTTGAAGATGTCGTTGCCCTCGACGTTGCCGTAGAAAGCGATATGGCCATCGGCCGCCGCCTCGCGCAGGAGTTCGCCGGCGCGCTTGATGGTCTCGCTGCCCTTGATCGCCTCTTCGCCGATGTTGAGCAGGCCGACCGTAGGGTCTTCCTTGCCTTCCACCGCTGAGACAAGTGCGCTGCCCATGACGGCGAACTGGAGCAAATGCTCGGGCGTGCAATCGACATTGGCGCCAAGGTCGAGCACGGTCGTGAAGCCATCGCGGCGGTTGGGCAGCACGGTGGCGATGGCCGGCCGGTCAATGCCGTCCATCGTCTTCAACAGGTAGCGCGCCACAGCCATCAGCGCGCCGGTGTTGCCGGCTGAGACGCAGGCATGCGCAGGCCCAGCGGCCACGTCGGCCTTGAGCTGCGAAATCGCCACGCGCATCGACGAGTCCTTCTTGCGGCGCAACGCCACTTCGAGGCCGTCTTCCATCGTCACGACTTCGCTGCACGCGACCACTCGCGTGCGCGGCCATCCGCGAGCGGGCGCCATGGCATCGGCTAGGCCGACGATCACGAGTTCGGCCTGCGGGTGCTTGTCTAGAAAAGCCTTGCAAGCCGCCAGTGTGACCTTTGGGCCATGGTCGCCACCCATCGCATCGACGGCCAGCCGCACCAGCGGAAGAGGGGGCAGCGCGGAGTGCAAGATCGTCAGGCGCGGCGTGGCGGCAGCCTGGCGGGGAAAGACGCGGAAGCTTCGATGCCGGTCAGGCGTCGGCCTTGGTCTTCAGCACCTTGCGGCCACGGTAGAAGCCCGTCGGGCTGATGTGATGACGCAGATGCGTTTCGCCTGTGGTCGGCTCGACGCCCGTGCCGGGCGTGACGAGCGCGTTGTGCGAGCGGTGCATGCCGCGCTTGGACGGCGATTTCTTGTTCTGCTGAACGGCCATGAATATCTCCTTCAGGGCGGGCCAAAGCGGGGACTGGCACTGCCGGAAGCGTGAATGTTGCGGTGGATCGGGGTTCGCCGGGCAAGCAAGCACCCGGATAAGCCGGGGCAGCGGGCACCCCTCGAATGATCGCAGAGTATAGCAGCGGCCGTTGCCCCATCACCCGCCAACACGGCGGCGGCTTCAAGAGCCGCTGCCTCGTTTCAGCGACGCCAGGGCCGCGAACGGGTGCGCTGGCTCCGTCTCCTCGGCGGTCTGGCCCGGCGCAGCCGGAACCCAAGCCGCCGGGCACTCTTCATGTTTGGGCACGATCGGCAGCGCGAGCACCA
>JANOEG010000088.1:0-3046 GCA_031413095.1 Burkholderiales bacterium
GCCTGCGCCTGCCTTTGACAACCAAGGCGTCGCGACCTTTCCCGGCGGCATGAGCGAGAACACGCTGTTCGGCACCAAGGACCAGGTTCAGGTCAACTTCTCCGAGTTCGCCTGGAACAACAACAGCGTGGCCGGCGATGCGTCGGGCCGCGACGACAGCGGCTACCTCTGGAGGGAATATGTGCGCCTGCCGGCCACGACCGTCGACAACCAGATCAAGCTGATCAACCCGATGCGCTACATCGACACGCACGCCGACACCGCGCCGTACTGGTACGTGCGCCACGGCACGCGCGATCGCGACACCTCCTTCACCGTGTCGATCAACCTGGCCCGTGCGCTCGCGGACGACAAGCGCGTGCGTGACCTCAACTACCGCCTGGCCTGGGATCAGCCGCATGCCGGCAACTACGACGTGCCCGAGGCGATGCAGTGGATCGCGGCGTCATTGCAAGCCGCATCGCGCAAAGATCGGTGACACTCCTCCCTCCGCGATGAACATCACCGGCACCACACGCGTCTTCTTCATCCTCGGTGATCCCGTCGCGCAGGTGCGCGCGCCCGAGGTCTATAACCAGCTGTTCGCGCAACACGGCATCGACGCGGTGTTGGTGCCTCTCAAACTGCCGGCCGCGGCGTTGCCAGGCTTCCTCGAGCACGGCATGAAGGCGGAAAACATCGGCGGCTTCTGGGCCACGATTCCGCACAAGGGCCAGCTCGCGGCGCTGCTGAACCCGAGCGATCCGGTGGCGCAGATTGCCGGCGCCGTGAACGCGGTCCGGCGCCTGCCGGATGGGCGACTGGAAGCAGCGCTGTTCGACGGCATCGGCTTCGTCAAAGGGCTCGACCACTTTGGCATCGACGTCAAGGGCAAGCGCGTGCTGGTCGTCGGTGCGGGGGGCGGTGGCCACGCGGTCGCCGCGGCCATCGCGCAGCGCGGGCCGGTGCAGCTCGCGGTGTTCAACCGCACGAGTGATCGCGCTGCGGCGCTGGTCGATCGGCTGCGTCCGATCACCAGTGCCGCCACGGTTGCGGCGAGCAACCACCCGGCCGGCTTCGACCTCATCGTCAACTGCACCTCGCAGGGCCTGAAGCCCGACGACCCGCTGCCCTTCGACCCGGCGCGCGTGGACGCTGGTGCCGCGGTGGTGGACATCATCATGAGCAAGCAGCCGACGCCGCTGTTGCGCCTGTGCCGCGAGCGCGGCCTCAAGGCCGAAGCCGGTTTCGAGATGCTGGTGCAGCAGGTGCCCGAATACCTGCGCTTCTTTGGCTTCGATGCTCTCGCACAAACCCTGCAAACGGACCTTGGCGCCGTGCGTTCTCTGCTTTATCCAAAATGAGGAGACCATTCATCATGTCCTTGTCCCGTTACCTGCTGGCCGCCTCGGCCTTCGCCTTGATCGCCGGCGCTGCTTCGGCGCAGCCGATCAAGATCGCCAACATCGTCGAGCTCTCCGGCGCCGGCGCCACCTCGGGCACCAACTTCAAGAACGGTGTCGAGCTGGCGGTCAGGGAGATCAACGCCGCCGGCGGCATCCTCGGCCGCAAGATCGAAACCACCACGTCGGACACGCAGAGCAACCCCGGTGTCGCCAAGGGCCTGGCGACCAAGGCGGTCGATGACGGCGTCTTTGCGGTCTTCGGCCCGGTGTTCTCCGGCTCGATCCTGGTCAGCATGGCCGAGACACGCAAGGCCGAGATTCCCAACTTCACCGGCGGCGAGGCCGCGGCGATCACCAAGCAGGGCAACCCATACATCTTCCGCACCAGCTTCACGCAGGACACGGCGATGCCCAAGGTGGCGCGCTACGTCGCCAACAACCTGAAGGCCAAGACCGTCGCGCTGATCTACGTCAACAACGATTTCGGCAAGGGCGGCAAGGACGCGTTGATCAAGGCGCTCGAGCCGCTGGGGGTGAAGGTCACGACCGACATCTCCACCGACCAGAACCAAGTCGATTTCTCGGCTGCGGTGCTCAAGGCCAAGCAGGCCAACACCGATGTCGTCTTCGCCTACACCAACGAGGAAGAGTCAGCGCGCTTGCTGCGCGAGCTGCGCAAGCAGGGCGTGACCAAGCCGGTGGTCGGCGAGACGGTGCTGACCAGCCAGAAGGTGATCGAGCTGGCCGGCGAAGCATCCAACGGCGCGGTGGCGCATGTGGGCCTGACGGTGGACGCGCCGATCCCGGCGATGCGCGCCTTCCGCGCCAAGTTCGAGAAAGAGTGGAAGTTCACCCCCGATCACAACGGCATCAAGGGTTACACCGGCGTCTACGTGCTCAAGGCCGCGATCGAGAAGGCCGGCAAGGTCGACCGTGCGCTCGTCGTCAAGACGCTGCACGGCCTGTCGCTGAAAGCCGCCGATCACCCGGGCATCCTGATGGACGTGAGCGTCGATGCCAACGGTGACCTTGATCGCGAGAGCTTCATCGTCGAAGCGCGCGACGGCAAGCAGGTGGTCAAGGAAACTGTGCCGGCGCTTGGCTCCAAGTAGTTGCAGGAGCAGGGCGTGAATGTCTTCGACGAAGCGAAGATCGATTCGCACTGCCACGTCCTCGATCCGGCGCGCTTCCCCTACGCGCCGGACGTGATCTACCGACCGGCCGGGCAAGAGCTCGGGCCGGTCGATCAGTATTTGCAGGTGATGGATGCCTATGGCATCCGCCACGCGCTGCTAGTCGGGCCGAACTCGGGCTACAACCTCGACAACCGCTGCCTGCTCGACGCCATCGCGCGCGGGCAGGGCCGCTTCAAGGGCATCGCAGTGGTGCGCAACGACATCGCGCGCGACGATCTGCAGCGCCTGCTAGAGGCTGGTGTGATCGGCGTGGCTTTCAATGCAACGCTGTTCGGCGTCGATCACTACGCGCACACCGGGCCGCTGCTGCGCCATCTGGCTGATCTCGACATGCTGCTGTCGCTGCAGGTGGAGCACGATCAACTGCTGGGCTTGCGCTCGCTGATCGATGGCAGCGGCGTGCGCGTGATGATCGACCACTGCGGGCGCCCCGCGGCCGGTGCTGGCATCGCCCAGCCGGGGTTC
>JANOEG010000089.1:0-3860 GCA_031413095.1 Burkholderiales bacterium
CCGCGCTCGATGGCGTAGCCTGCATAACGGCCGGAGTACGGCGAAAACGGCGCGAGTTCCAGGTCGGTGGCTTTGGCCTTGATGTCGAGCGCGAGCGGCTGCGTCGTTGGGTTCACCGCGCCGGAGATTTCGAGCAGCGCAGTGCCGGCGGCGCGCCCCTTCAGGTCAAGCGTGGCCATGTCGCGCGTCGTTGAGCTGAATGCGCCGAGCGTGCCGTTGAGTTCGGTGAGGGCCGCGCTGTAGTTGGGCCGGATGAAGCGGTCGGTGAAATCGACCTTGCCGTTGGCCAGTCGCACGCCGCCGATGCTGATGTCGATCGGCAGGTCTTGGCCCGGCGTGGTGGCAGCAGAGGCTGCACTGGCCGCGGGAGCGGGTGGCGAGGTAGCGGCCGATGGCGTCACTGCGGCTTCGTCGGCTTTAGGCGCCGCGGCCACATCGCGCAAGTTGAAGCGGCCATCTTCGGTGATGACCAGGCGTGAGTAGAAGTCGGTCAGCGCGGCGCTGGCGATCTCGAGCTTGGGTTTCGTGCCACCGCGCAGGTCAAATTTCAACCCGTCGAGCGTGAAGGCCTGCCAGGTCAGCAGCTCGTCGCCGCCGCGGCTGGTGCTCGTCGTCGTGCGCTCGTGAACGCGCAGGTCGGTGATGCGCGCATTGCCCTTCGCGCTCGCATCCCACTGGTCGTTGGGCCGCTGCGCCAAGGCGATGTCGCCTCGCCAATCGGCCTCTCCGCGCAGCAGCGCGATGTTCAGGCCGTTGCCGAAGTAGGGCTCGAAGGCATGGACCGGAAAGCGCTCGACGCGCAGCGTGCCGCGCGCAGCGAGCGGGGCCGGCGCAACGGTGCCGCTCCAATCGATGCGGCCGCCTTGAGCCCCTTTCGATGAACCCTCGCTTTGCGAAATGCGCAGTTGCAGTTGCGTCTTTGCAGGCGGCCCGCTCGGCCAGGCGAGACCTTGCACGTTGGCGTTGAGTGCCCCGCGCAGTTGCACCGGCGCGCTCGGCGTCGGGGCAGGGCGCTGGTCGTCGAGACGGAATTCACCGCCGGTGAGTTGCAGCTCGCCAAGCGTCACGTTCCAAGGTGGCACTTTGTCTGTACTGGAGGGTGGCGCGGTGGCGCTCTCGCGTGTCCACTGCTCAAAGTTCCAGCGGCCTTGCGCGTCGCGCACCAACGCAAGCGACGGGCGATCGACCTTCAACGTGCCCAATCTCACTTGCTTTGCGGCCAGATCCACCGTGGCATCGGCGAGCGTGATGTTGCCGACGGACAGCGGCGTGCGCAATTTGCTGCCATCGACCAGCTTGAGCTGATCGACCTGCATCCCGACGTCGCTCAGCTTCACCAGCGCTGTTTCGCCGGTTGACCAGGCTACCGACGCCTTCGCCGATGCGCGGCCTTCAACACGTGCGTTCAAGCTCGCAGCCAGGTACGGTTCGAGCCAGGCGAGATTGAGCCCTTGCAACTCGACGCGTGCGTCCGCAGCACGATCGGTGGCTTGGCCCTCTAGCGTCAAGGTGGCAGGCTCACCGGCGGTAGCGCCTTGCGCATCGAGCGCACTCAACCGTGCGGTCAGCTTCAGCGGCACCGGTGCTTCAAACGGCCAGCGCATGTTGCTGACCTGTAGGTCCACAGGCTCGGCGCGCAAGGCAGCGGCCGTGCGCGTGCTGGTGTCGCGCCAGTCGATGCGCGCTTGCATCAGCGCGACCTTGGCCACGCTGATCTGCCAAGGCGCTGCGTTGGTGGGCGCCGAAGCGGCCGGCGTCGGCGACGACGCCGTCGCCGGCACGAGGTTGATGTGGCCGTCGGCCCCTCGGCGCGCGTCGATCTGCACGCCAGCCAGCGTCACGTCGCCGAGAGCGATCTTGCGCGCCAGCGGTTGCACGTCTGCGAGGCCCACGTCGAGCCTCTGCCAGGCCACTGCGGGCGTGTTGGGTTCGCCCGTGGCGACGAACGCCGCCTCGGCCAGGCTGGCCTTGCCGCGCAGCGAAACGCGTGGCGCGCCATCGGCTGCCAGCGCGAACTGCAGTTGCAGTTGCGTCGCCAGCTTGCCGCGGCTCGGTTTGAGCGGCAGCGCGGCAGGCACATACGGCAGCCACGGCGCCAGGTCGAGATCGGCGATATTCAAGTCGATCTGCGATGCCCGGTCTTGCGCAAACGGTTTGCTCTGCGCGCCGCTGTCGAACGCAGCGCCATTCAACTTGAAGGCCAGGCGCGGCAGCACATCCACCGCCACGTCGTCGGGCAAGTTCGACACGAAGGGCAGCGCGACTTGAAGATCTTGCAGACGATGCACGCGCTTGACCGGCTGGTCGTCGAACTCCACCGCGCCGCCTTGCAGGCGCAGGTTGTACAGCGCAAAGCGCGCCGGCTCGTCGCTTGTCTTCGGTTCGGTTGGGGCTTTGGCGAAGCGCTCGACAATGTCGTCGACGTCATAGCGGCCATCGGCGACGCGCGCAATGCGCACGACGGGCGCATCGATCTCCAGCGCCTCGATCACCGGCGCCAGCCGCAGCAGCGAGCGCATGTCGGCATTGGCCATCAGGCGTGCCACGGACAACTGCGGCGGTGCGCCGGCACCCGCCGCCGAGGCCACGCTGAATTGTTCCAGCGTCAACTGCAGCGACCACGGCGAGAAGTTGATCTTGCCGATGCGCACCTCGCGCCCGAGCAACGACGTCAAGCGCTGCTCGGCCTGCGACTTGACGATTGGCGGCACGGCGAGCCAGGCCACGGCCCAGAGCAGCAGCAGCGCGGCCGCCAGCCATGCCACCCACCGCACAACTCTGGGCAAACTTCCAAGCAGGCGGCCGCTTCCGGGTACTACTTCACTCATTGCGTCGATGCTGCCCGAGCAGGTGGCCGCGGGCAAGCGTGTGTACCCAAGGCGTGCTGCACAATGATTCTCTCCAATGCTTTGCGTGTCATGGCGTGAACGAAATCTTTCAAAGTCTGGGCATCGAGTCGTGGAAGCCGGTGCTTGCAGCCCTGCTGCTGCCGCCCGTGCCGCTGCTCGTGCTGGTGCTGTTCGGCGCGCGTCTGATTCTCTGGCAACGTTTCCTGGGTTGGATGCTGGTGCTGTTGGCGACCATCTTGTTGTGGCTCGGAGCCTGCACGGGCATCGGCGAGTGGATGGGACGCGCATTCATGTCGCAACCGCCACCGCTGTCGGCTGATCGCATTGCCGCGCTGAAGAAGGCGGCGGCTGGCGGCAGACCGGGCGTGGTGGTGCTGATGCTCGGCGGCGGGCGCGAAGCGTTCGCGCCCGAATACGGTGTGGCCAGCCTCTCGGAGTCCTCGCTCGAGCGCTTGCGCTACGGCGTGTGGGTGAGCCGCGAAACGGGTGCGCCGATGATGTTCAGCGGCGGCCTTGGGCACTCTTCGGAGCCGGGCACGACGGAGGCCGACGTGGCGTCGGAAATCGCGCAGCGCGAGTTCCTGCGGCCGATGCGTTGGGTGGAGCCGAAGTCGCGCGACACACGAGAGAACGCGCAGTACAGCGCGGCGTTGCTGCGTGACCTGGACGTGCAGCAAGTTGTGCTCGTCACGCATGGCTGGCACATGCCACGCGCGCTGCGGGCGTTCAAGGAAGCGGCCACGCTCGAGAAGGCGAAGTGGGAGATCGTGCCGGCGCCGATGGGCCTGGGTCAATCGGTAGAGCGGCCGGCGCTGCGCTGGATTCCGTCTGCCGAAGGCACGCAACTCGTGCGCGCGGTGCTGCGCGAAAAGTTCGCCATGCTGTTGGGGGCCTGAAAAAAAGAACCCCTCCACGCCGAGGCGGGAGGGGCGGGTGGCTTTCGCCACCTTTCGGGGCTCAGGAGGTAAGGGGTCCTGGGCTCCTCGGACGCAGAGACTGCGTCGCTGGGTT
>JANOEG010000090.1:0-3431 GCA_031413095.1 Burkholderiales bacterium
TTTGCCGACACCGCCAACGCCACCTACGCCGCCAACGCCGCCAACGCCGCCGGGTTTGCCAGCGCCACCGACACCGCCGACACCACCTACGCCGCCGGGTTTGCCAGCGCCACCAACGCCGCCGACACCACCTACGCCGCCCAGGGCCACAAATGCGGACGCCCTGCCGGGCTGCTGCCGCCAGATCCTGTTCCTGAGCCAGGTTGACGGGCAGTACCGCCGGGTCGAGACGGCGTTCACGATCCAGGCCGCGTTAGCCGAAGCTGCAGACATGGACGGCGACGGCCTGGTCGACATCGTCACGATCGACAACACCGCAGCCAGCGAACGGGCGCTGCTGCTGCTGGGCCGCGGCGACGGCACGTTCGCCGCCGGCAGCACGCATCTGCTGCTTCAGGCCGGCGCCGCCGGGGTGCAGCTGCAGGTCCAGGCGGGCCGGCTGGCCATCGCGCTCGCCGGCGCATCAGCGCCGACCGGCACCGCAGCCGACGGGCAGATCAAGCGCCCGCTGAAGGCGCCACGTCACGGCTTGTAGTAGTCGGACACCGTCTCCCAGGCGACGCCCTGCAGGAAGCGTGCGGTGGGTTCGTCGATCCCAGCCGTGTAAGGCACGCCGACCGGCGACTTCTTGGTCAGCGCTGCGTAGACCGTGACGGCGGACAGGTAGGTGCCAAGCATGCTCGGGTGCCGCTTGTCGAGCGCGTACAGGTTCAGCTGCGGGTTCTGGGCGATCGCGCGCGCAAACGCCAGGCCGACCGGAATCACGAGCGCGTCGTTCGCATTGCCGGCCTGCGTGTAGGCCTCGGCCAGCGCGGCCGTCATCTCGGGCGCGTCGGCGTAGGCCCAGGACATGAAGAACACCGGCTTGGCGCCATGGCGGCGCACCGTGTCGCTGTGCTTCTTGGCGAACTCGTGGAACTGCGGTCCAAACGTCGGGTGCACCGGGCATTGGCTGCAGTCCATCATGATCGCGACGTCGAACAGGCGCTCGAACTTGTTCATCACGATGCGGTTGTCGGGCGTGAACGAGTACGAACTCAGCGCGTTGGGGCGGAAATACGACTCCACGTCGTGCCAGCCGAAACCCGACGCACTGATCGTCGCCGACACGCTGCGCAGCGTGCGCCGCGGGGTGGAAGCGGTCATCAGCGAGCCGAGGTGGCCGTGCAGGCTGTTGTTGTAGTAGAAGAAGCTGTTGCCGATGAACAGCGCCGAGCTGAGGTTGTCCATCCCCAGGTCCTTGACGTTTGGTTTGGTCTGCGCGGCGGCCGGCCCCGCCAGGCCGGCCATCAGCAGGATGGCGCAGATCAAGGCGTGCGGGAACTTGGAAACAGGGTTCGGGGACACAGGGTATTCCTCAGGGCATAAGGGGACAGGACCGCGGCATTTCGCGCGGGGCATGGGCTTTTTTACCTCAATCGTGCCGGCCACACCATCCCTGGTGGCCCGTAGCGCCAGCCCTTCATTCCACCTGCACCCAGTGCACGCGCACCGCGTTGTCGGGCATCACCACCGGTGTGAAGTTGCGCCGTGCCGCCCAGGTGATCGCCTGGCGGTGAATCGGCAGCACGACGTGCTGGCGAAACGCGTGGCGCTGCGCCTCGGCGAGCAGGCGCGCACGCTTCTCGACGTTCATCTCGCTGCCAGCGCTGTCGATCAGGCGGTCGAGTTCCTCGTCGCCGACCTTGCCGTAGTTATAGCTGCCCTTGGCAGTGCGCGCGTCGGGCCGGTGCACGACCGGGTCGAGCAGGCCCTGCGGATCGGTGGTTCCGCCGCCCCAGCCGAGCAGATACATGCTGGTGTCGCCGCGTTCGATCTTCTGGAAGAACAGCGACTTCGGCCGCGCGTCGACGCGCAGCTTCACGCCTACGCGGCCGAGCATCGCCGCCACCGCGAGGCAGATCGCCTGGTCGTTGACATAACGGTCATTCGGACAGTCAAGCGTGAGCTCGAAACCCTGCGCATAGCCCGCCTCGGCGAGCAGGCGGCGCGCGCGCTCGGCATCCGCGGCGGGTCGGGTCTCGAGCTCGGGTGCGAGGCAACCAACGCGCGCGGTGGCCAAGCACGCCGTCGTGACCGACTGGCCGCGCATGGTGTTCACTCGCAGCGCATCGGCATCGATTGCGAGCGCAAAGGCCTCGCGGACGCGCACGTCCTTGAAGGGGTTGCGGCCCTTTACGGTGGAATACAGCAGTTCGTCACGCAACTGGTCCATCACGAAGAAGAGCACGCGGTTCTCGGGCCCTTGCACCAGCTTGACGCCGGCCTCGCGCGCCAGCCGCGTCACGTCCTGCGGCGGCGTGTCGTGCGTGAAATCGATGTCACCCGAGAGCAGCGCCGCGGTGCGCGTGCCGTCGTTGGCGATCGGCGTGTAGACGACACGTGTCACGTTGCCGTCGAAGCGGTCCCACCAGGCCGGGTTCCTGGCCAGAGTGACCCGTACACCGGGCTCATAGCGCTCGAGCACGAACGGCCCGCTGCCCATGGCATGGCGCGACGAGTAGGCCTCCTCCTTCTTGGTGAAGTCGGGCACGCGCGCGGCGCCGTTGCTCTTGCACCACGCCGCGCTCAGGATGCGCACGTTGAGTTGGTGCTCCAGCAGCAGCGGGTTCGCCTTCTCGAGCCGAAGCTCGAAGGCACGTTCGTCAATCAGCACCGGGCGTCCCAGCTGGCGCGCGAAAACAGCCTGCTGCGAACTGGCCTGCTGCGCGCGCTCGATCGAGAACACGGCATCGGCGGCCGTGAGCGGGCTGCCATCGGAGAACTTCACGCCGGCACGCATCGTGAAGCGCCAGGTGGTGTCGTTGAGCACCGTCCAGCTCTCGGCCAACGCCGGCTCGATCAACTGGTCGCGAGAGCGCCGCGCGAGTTGCTCGTACACGTGGCCGACGATGTTGTCCGTGAGCCCTTCGTTGAACGCGTGCGGGTCCATGCTGCCGATGTCGCCGCGGCCGGCCCAGCGCAACGTGTTGGCGTGCGCAGTGGCGGCGAGCAACGCCAGCAGCATGGCACTCATGCATCGTCTCATGGCCCGTCTCCTCGCGCCGGCTCCGCCAGTGCAGCCATTCTGGCACGGCGTTGGCGGTTCAAGGACGCGGGCGATCATGACTCGCCCCTGTGCATCGTGGTTTGGATCCTTCGCAGATTCAAGCAGGACCACTGTTTGGGCCTGCGACAAGCCCACATATGACTGCTTCGCTAGCAGACGTGAGTGATCGTGGTACGGTATTCCCTTTGTAATCCTGTAGGTTGAGGAGTTGAGAAATGACTGGCGCCGTAGCTCGAAATCTGCACGAGGGTAGCCGCTCAGAGATCCTCGCAGACTACCTGTTTTCGACTTGGGGAACCGTTTCACCAGTCCGGCGACAGGATGACTATGGTGTTGACCTCTTTTGCACGCTCACGGAGGCTATCGGTCAGCGTTCCACCGT
>JANOEG010000091.1:0-5585 GCA_031413095.1 Burkholderiales bacterium
GCGCACGGCCGCGACGAGCGGCCGCTGTCGACGTCGAGCGAGCCGGTGTCGATGAGCCGCGAAACCACGTTCGACCGCGACCTCTCGGCCAGCGCCGACCGCGCCGAGCTCGGCGCCATCCTCGACGATCTCGTGCGTGAACTCGCGCACGACCTACACAAGAAGGGCTACCTCGGCAAGACCGTCGGCATCAAGCTGCGCTTCGACGACTTCAAGACCGTGACGCGCGATCTGACGCTCGACATCGCCACCGCCGAAGCCGACGCCATCCGCCACGCCGCCGGCCTGTGCCTGAAGCGAGTGGATTTTTCACGCCGCATCCGCCTGATGGGCGTGCGCATGGCTTCACTTCGCCATGCCGGCCGATGACACTCGACGCATGAACAGCAAAGAACATCCGCGTCGCCGCCGCGGCGTGCCAAACGGTCAACTGTCGAACTGGCTGTTGGCCGGCGTGGCGGCTGCGATCGTCGTGACATTGTTGGTGGCGCGCGCCTTGGCATGACGCCGGTGCGATGCGGCGCTGCATCCGCGGCGCGGCAGGCGCCGTACCCCATCACAGCCGCCACATCAGAAAGCCCGCCATGACCATTGAACACACCCTCTTCGCCGCCGCGCTCACGTGCAGCGCACTCGTGGCCCATGCCGGCACGGTGCAAGTCACGGTGACTGGCGCGGACGGCAAGCCCGCAGCCAACGCCGTTGTGCAGGTGCGGCCGAGCACAGCCTGGGCGCCACGGCCGACTCCTCCGGTCACGGTCGTGACCCAACAGGACCTGCGCTACGAGCCCTTCGTCACCGTGGTCCCGCAGGGCGGCAGCGTGCGCTTCGTCAACCGAGATGCCTACGACCACCATGTGCGCTCGCTGGCCGGCGGCCCGCTGGGCTCGGTGGCGCCGGCCAAGCAGATCGACATCCGCATGGGCCCGGCAAAGAGCGGCAAGGACACCAGCGTCGACGTCGTGCTCGACCAGGCCGGCGCGATCGTGCTCGGCTGCCACCTACACGGCTCGATGCGCGGCCATGTCTTCGTTGCAGATTCACCTTGGAGCACAGTCAGCGATGCCAACGGCCGCGTGCGCATCGACGGCGTGCCCGACGGCGCCGCCGAGCTGCGCGTCTGGCACCCTGACCAATTGACCGAACAGCCAACGCAAGCGCTGCTGGTCGGTGACGCGAGCGTGGCCGCAGCCAAGCTCAACTTCACGCCGCGCACACGTACCGTGCGGGCTGCAGTCTCAACCCCTGCCTACGAGCCGTCGTCGCGCTGAGCGGCGGCGCGGCCTGCGGCCGCGGGGTGGAAGTGAGTACGATGCAGGCCATGGCCCACGTCATCACTTGCATCGAAGACCTGCGCGTGCTTGCACAAAAGCGCGTGCCGCGCATGTTCTACGACTACGCCGACAGCGGTTCGTGGACCGAAGGCACCTACCGCGCCAACGAGGCCGACTTCAAGGCCATTCAGTTGCGCCAGCGTGTGGCAGTCAACATGGAAAACCGCAGCACCGCGGTGGTGATGGTCGGACAGGCGGCGAAGATGCCGGTGGCGATCGCGCCCGTCGGCATGACGGGCATGCAGCATGCGGACGGCGAGATCCTCGCTGCCAAGGCGGCCGAGAAATTCGGCATCCCGTTCACGCTGTCGACGATGAGCGTCTGCTCGATCGAAGACATCGCCGCGAACACGTCAGCGCCGTTCTGGTTCCAGCTCTACATGATGCGCGACCGCGACGCCATGTCGCGCATGATCGACCGCTGCAAGGCCGCCAAGTGCAGTGCCCTCGTGCTGACGCTCGACCTGCAGGTCATCGGCCAGCGCCACAAGGACTTGAAGAATGAACTGCGCGCATCTGTCATCCCGTCGCTGCGCAATGCGCTCGACATGATGACCAAGCCGCGTTGGTGCCTGGGCATGCTCGGCACCAAGCGGCACTCGTTCGGCAACCTCGTCGGTCACGTCAAGGACGTGAGCGACCTGAAGTCGCTCGCCGCCTGGACCAACGAGCAGTTCGACCCGCGGCTGTCGTGGGCCGACGTCGATTGGGTGCGCGAACGCTGGGGCGGCAAGTTCATCCTCAAGGGCATCATGGAAGTCGAAGACGCGCAACTCGCCGTGCAGCACGGCGCCGACGCGATCGTCGTCAGCAACCACGGCGGGCGCCAGCTCGACGGAGCGCCCTCTTCCATCCGCGCCCTGCCGGCGATCGTCGAGGCGGTCGGCGACAAGACAGAAGTGTGGATGGACGGCGGCATCCGCAGCGGACAAGACGTGCTCAAGGCTTGGGCGCTGGGCGCCCGCGGCACGATGATCGGCCGCGCAATGGCCTATGGACTCGGAGCGATGGGCGAAGCCGGTGTGACCCGCGCGCTCGAAATCGTGCACAAGGAGCTCGACGTGACGATGGCCTTCTGCGGCCACACACAGTTGAAGAACGTCGATCGCAGCATCCTGCGGCCGGGCACGTTCTAGGGCGTGATGATCTCGCGGTGCATCGGCGCGAGCCGCGCCAGCATCGCGTTCTGTGCACGAAACGGCACACCCTTGGCATCCATGCTTTGCTGCAGCACCTCGACGAGTGCGTTGAAGTGCTCCTTGCGGATGTCGAGATCACGGTGCACCTTGTCCATCGGCGCGCCCTTGTAGACGCAGGGGCCGCCAGACTCCTGGCAGAGCTGATCGGTCAACTGCTCGACGAGGTTGGCGCGGTTGGTGTCCTTGAAGAACGGCGCCGTGCGCGAGTCGGCCTTCAACCGGGTGAAGAAGTCTTCCATCAGCGCCTGGATGCCGGCCTTCTGGCCGAAGGCCTGGTACACGCTGTCGTCGGCCGGCTTGTTGTTTTGCGCCTCCACCGAGGTGACCATGACGAAGCCGACACAGGCCAGGACGAGAGCGGGGATGACACGTCGCATGACAGAAGTCCTCAGAATGAAAGCTGCGCCGACAGATAGGCGCCGTTCTGCCGCTTCGGCTGCAGGGCCGGCACGATCTTGCCGAGATCGACATAGGCGGCGGTCAGCGAGAAGTGTTTGCTCGGCGCCCAGGCGATGAAGATGTCGAACCAATCGTCTTCGGCCAGCGCGCCATTGCCGAGCACGCTGCGGTTCAGGTTGTCGGGCTTGGCGCGGTATTCGGCACCGAGGGCGACGTCCTTTCGCAGCAGCACGGCCAGCGACACTTCGGGCTGCAACTTGTAGCTGTCGCTCTGCGCCCCGCCGAAGCCGAGCAAGCCGTTCTGATTGGCCTTGGTCGCGCGCAACGTGCCGTTGACGAGCAGGCTCTGCGCGAGGAAGAGCTTGGTCGCGCTGGCATAGACATCGACGCCATGGTCCTTGGCGCCGAGCGGGCCGAACAGCGTCGGGCCAAGCGCCCCGGCGCGCGTGCGCTTGTACTGCAGCCCGAGCGCGATCTGCGGCATCGGCGTGTCGCTGTCGAGCACGGCGTCGCCGGCCAAGCGCACCTTGACGCCGAAGATGTCCTGCTTCAATTTCAGGCCACCGAGGCCCAGCGGTGCCAAGTTGTTCTTCGTGTCGAACTCCTGACGGGCCAGCGACACCTCGATCCGCTCGTCCCAGCTCAACGCCACGCCGTAGGTCAGCAGCGCGTAGTCCTGCGTCTTCGCGGCGGTCAGATGCGCTGTGCCGCCGGCCTGGCCGCGCGTCGCATAGCTGCCGGTCACTGCCCACGGCGTCAGGCCGCCGCCGGCGGCACCGTCGATGCTGGCCACGCCGCCGGTGAGCAGCAGTTTGCCGTCAGCCGCCTGAGCTGCACCGACGCTGAGCGCCAGCGCCATGGTGGCCAGGGCCATGCGGCCAGGATCACTGCGGGTCATTGTCGATCTCCAGAGTTCCAACGGAATGTTGGCCACGCTACGCGGCCACGCGAACCTTAGATGCAGGAGGATGCGGCGCCGAAGACCGGGCAATGTCGTTGCCGGGCACGGCGTCGAATCCGACACGCTTTTCGACGCCTTGCATCCGCCCGCACAATCGAACCATGCCCTTGCCACCTCCCCTGGACGCACACCGGCTGCACGCGCTGCTGGCCGCCCTCGAACGCGGCCTGCTCGAACGCGAGACGCCGGTTCGGCTGGCGATGCTGGCCGCGCTCGCCGGTGAACATGTGCTGCTGATCGGACCGCCCGGGACCGCCAAGAGCGCCTTGGCGCGGCGCCTGCACAGCGCGTTTGCACAGACCCGCTATTTCGAACGCCTGCTGACGCGCTTCTCGACGCCCGAAGAACTCTTCGGCCCGCTGTCGTTGAAGGCGTTGGAAGATGACCGCTACGAGCGTTTGACCGAAGGCTTTCTGCCGACCGCCGGCATCGCCTTTCTCGACGAGGTCTTCAAGGCCAACTCGGCGATCTTGAACGCGCTGTTGACACTGCTCAACGAGCGCGAGTTCGACAACGGCACGCAGCGCTTTCGCGCGCCGCTGATCTCGGTGATTGCCGCGAGCAACGAGGTGCCGGCCGACGACGCGCTGCACGCGTTCTACGACCGCTTCCTGATCCGGGTGCCGGTCGCGCCGGTCGGGGACGACAACTTCGAGGCCCTGCTGGCGCTCGACGACGTGGCCTCGCCTGTCGATGCACCGCTGCTGCCAGCCGAACGGGCGTCGATCGCCGCAGCCGCCGCACACGTGGCGCTCAGCGAGAGCTTCGTCAGCGCCTGCAGCCTCCTTCGCCAATGGCTCTCGTCGCACCAGGAGCCGGCGTTGTCGGACCGGCGGTGGCGGCAGTTTGTCGCGCTGGCGCGCACAGCGGCGGCGAGCGAAGGCCGAGACGTGGTCGATGCCTACGACCTCTGGCTGGCGCCGTATGTGGCCAGTGCGAAGCCTGACAGCGTGCCGGCCTTGCAGCAATGGTTTGAGCGTGAGCTTCTGTCGACACCGCCGAGCGAAGCCCCGTGGCTCGAGCGTGCGGTGCAGGCCTTCGAAAAGCAGCTCACGATCGAAGAGTCCGCACTGGCGAAAGACGACGACGATGCCGCCGGCAAGCTGGCCCTGGCCCGGGCGATTGGCTTGGGCGAGCGCGATGACGATGCGCAACCGAACGCCCAACGCGTCGTCTCTGCCCGCCTCGAAGACCGGCTGCGCCGCCGTTGGAGCCCCGTGCATATCCGCTGCCGCGTCGAGCAGGTCAGTGAAATCGAAGCGCAGGTGGCGGCGTCTCGAGCCGAGGTGCAGGCGCGCGCGCAAGCGCAGGCCAACGCGTTGACGACCCGGGTGTGGATGCCCCCCGCGCTGTGCGCACAGCTCGCGAGCGCGCATGAGAACGCTCTGTCCATGCTCGACAGGCTTGCGGCACGCCTGGCCGCAACGCACGCAGGCTTTGCGGCCCTGCCCTGCGATGAACGGGCCACGGCGGCGCCAGCGCCCATCGCCATCCCAGAAGCCGTTGCATGAGCGGCTTCGACGCGCCGTATGACCGTCTGCAGGCACTGCGCCGGCCGGTGTGGTTGCCCACGCTGACAGCCGCCGTCGGCCAGCGCGAGCAGCGGCTCGACGACGTGCGGGTCTGGCTCGCGGCGCTCGACGCCGGTGCGTTGCCAGGCACAGAGGCCGACTTCGGTGACGCCCACGCCAC
>JANOEG010000092.1:0-4304 GCA_031413095.1 Burkholderiales bacterium
CTGGTGCAAGCCGATGCTCGGCTCGTCGAGCACGTACATCACACCCGTCAGGCCCGAGCCGATCTGCGAGGCCAGCCGGATGCGCTGTGCTTCGCCGCCGGACAGCGAGTCGGCGCTGCGCTCCAGGCTCAGGTACGACAGCCCGACGTCGTTCAGGAACTTCAACCGCGAGCGGATCTCGCGCATCACTTTTTCACCGATGTCGGCCTTGTTGCCAACGAGATGCAGGGCGTCGAAATGCGCCTGGCATTGCGCCAGCGTCAGGTGCTCGGCCTCGAAAATCGCCAGGCCGCGCAGCGCCGGATCGCTGCCTTGCAGGAACACATGCCGGGCCTCGCGCCGCAGCCGCGTTCCGGCGCAAGCCGGGCAAGGCTTGGCCGATTGCAAGCGCGCCAGGTCTTCGCGCACCGCGGCCGAATCAGTCTCGCGCCAGCGGCGCTCGAAGCTGGGCAGGATGCCTTCCCACGGATGCCAGCGCTTGATCGCGCGCCGCTTGCCGCCGGCGCCTTCAGCCGAATAGATGAATGCGATCTCAGTCTTGCCGCTGCCATGCAGCAGCGTTTGCCGATGTTCTTTTGGGAGTTGCTCGAACGGCGTCTCTAGGTCGAAGCCGTAGTGCTTGCCCACGGACTCCAGCAAGCCGAAGCTGTAGCTGTTGCGTTTGTCCCAGCCTTTGACGGCGCCGCTGGCCAGGCTCAGCGTCGGGAAGGCGACGACCCGTTCGGCGTCGAACACCGTGACTTGACCGAGTCCGTCGCAACTCGGGCACGCCCCCACCGGCGAGTTGAAAGAGAACAGGCGCGGCTCCAGCTCCGGCAGCGAGTAGCTGCACACCGGGCAGCCGAACTTGCTGGAGAAGAGATGCTCCTTGCCGGTGTCGAGTTCGAGCGCGATCGCGCGGCCATCGGCGATGCGCATCGCGGCTTCGAAGCTTTCGGCGAGGCGCTGTTGCAGATCAGGCTTGGTGCGCACGCGATCGATCACCACGTCGATGTCGTGCTTCTCGGTCTTCTTCAGCGCCGGCAACGCATCGGCTTCCACCACAGCACCATCGACCCGGAAGCGCACATAGCCCTGAGCCTGCATCGCCGCGAGCAGGTCGGCGAACTCGCCCTTGCGGTCGCGCACCGCAGGCGCCAACACGGCGAGCTTGGTGTCTTCTGGCAGCGTCAGCACTGCGTCGACCATCTGCGCCACGCTTTGCGCCGCCAGCGGCAGGTCGTGATCCGGGCAGTAGGGTGTGCCGGCGCGCGCGTAGAGCAGGCGCAGGTAGTCGTGGATCTCGGTGATCGTGCCGACGGTCGAGCGTGGGTTGTGCGATGTCGCCTTCTGCTCGATGCTGATGGCCGGACTCAAGCCCTCAATGACATCGACATCGGGCTTGTCCATCAACTGCAGGAACTGGCGCGCGTAGGCCGACAGGCTCTCGACATAGCGCCGCTGGCCTTCGGCATACAGCGTGTCGAAAGCCAGGCTCGATTTGCCCGAACCCGACAGCCCGGTGATCACGACCAGCGCGTGCTTCGGGATGTCGAGGTCGATGTTCTTGAGGTTGTGCGTGCGAGCCCCTCTGACTCGCAGCATCGGAGCGTCTGGCGGCATGGCCGGTCCCGTGAGGTCAACCGGGCATTATCGACAGAGCGGCTACCAGCGCGCTACTTCGGCAATCCAGGCCTCGCGTTGGGCCGGGGTGATCGGGGCACGCCAGCAGGCAGGGGCGTCGGCCGGACAGACGACCAAGGCGTCACCGATGAGATCAAACGACATCGCGGGCATCGCCGATACCTCGAAAGACAGCCAAGGCTGCGCCGGCAGCCGGACCCGCGGCTGTTGCTCCCAGGAGCCGGCCGTCGCGCGCCGCAACGCCGCCCACCACTGCATCTGCGCCGCGCCATGCGCGATCGGTGGTGCGTCGCGCCGCTCGCCCAGCCGCCAGCGCACGCCGTTCGAGGTGTCGGCACCGAGAGCCGCATCCCAACGCGCGAGCGGGCCGGCCACGGCGGCGTTGTTCACTTTGGCGGTCAAAGCCATGCCCAATGCGGCGGAGGCTGGTTGTGTGGGTGCAGCGTCTCGACGCGAGTCGAGGCCCCGCGACTCGCTGCCGCCGGCCGTCCGACGCTCGGCGGCAACCGCAGGCGGCGCCGGCGCCGCGTCGGCAACCTGCGGCGCCGGTGCTTCCACGGTCGGCGCAGGGGCCGCGGATGACGCCACGGCCGCTGTCTCGGCGGGAGGCACGGCCGCGGGCGCGCGCTGACGCGACTCGAGGCCGGGCTCGCGGTCTGCCTCGCGGCGCACGGCAGGCTCCTTGGGCGAGGCTTGTTTCGGTCGCGCCACCGGCGCGGCCTGAGTTCTGGCCGCGCTCACTGCCGCAGGTGCCGCCGCCGTCGGCGCCGCGCTGCCCTCGGCCTTGGCCACGTCGGCTTGCAGCGCGTCGGCCGGCGCCGACGCGCGCGGTGATTCGACACGCTCGGAAAGTTTCGGTGGTGGCGAAAATTCGGCGACCGGCGGCTCGCGCGTGCTCCACATGACGCCGACCAGCGAGGCCACGACCAGCGTGCCGAACGACGCCGCCACTTGCGGCTGCGTCAGCCACGCTGACAGGCGCTGCCACCACGGCGCAGGCGCCTCATGAGCGGGCCGCACAGCAGCGCGCGAAGACTGAGCCGCGGCTCTCGCCGCAGCCAGGATGCGCTCGCTGACCTCACGCGGCGGCGTCGCATCGCGGTCCGGCGCGTGGCGCAGCGCGGCCAGCAGGTGCGCGTCGCGCGGATCGTCATTGAACTCGTTCATGCAGAAGACCCCTGTCCCGCCGGCAAGAACGCGCCCATGCAGGTGCGCAGCTTCGACATCGCGTAGCGCAGACGGCTCTTCGCGGTTTCAAAACCCACTTCAAGCGAGCGCGCCAATTCGTCCAGGCCCAGACCGTCTTCATGGTGCAGCAAAAAGACGCTGCGCTGCGCGGCCGGCAATGTGTCCAGGCAGTCGAGCAGGCGCTGCCCGGCCGAACGCCAGAACGCCTGGTCTTCGACGCTCGACGCCGCTGCCGGCCACTCACGCCATGCTTCGTGGGCCGCAGCCGGTTGCCAAGGCTCACGCTCGTCATCGTCGTCACCGCTGCTGCTGACCTCGCGCCCGCTCTTGCGCAGCACGTCGATCGCGCGGTGGTGCGCCAGCGTGAACAGCCAGGTGCGAAACGTCGCGCCCTGCGGCGACCAGCGCTCGCGGGCATTCACCACACGCAGCCACGTGTCCTGAAAGACCTCGTCGCACTGCGTGCCGGCCTCGCGTCCGAGCACGCGCCGCACGAAGCGGTACAACGCGCCGTGGTGGCGCGCGTACAGGCGCTCGAAGGCTCGCGCGTCCCCTTGCGCGAAGGCAAGCATCAGGGCGTCATCGTCGTCAGCATCATCGGTGGCGCGCTCGGTCATGGCAGCGGGAGTGTCGGTCGTTGCGGGTTGTACGTCGCTGCCCCCCGAACGGGGTTACGCCGGCTTGCGCCGACGCATTGAAGTCTGAGCGCAGTCGGTTCATCATGGCCGCGTGAAGCCTTGGCCCCCCCTTGTCGCAGCGTCCTTGTGTGCCGCGCTCGCCGCCTGCGGCGTCGGCGTGTCAATCGGCATCGGCCCTGACGACGATGCACCCAACGTCAGCCTGGCCGCCGCGCCATCGGAAGCCGCGCCGGGCGAACTCATCGGCCTGGTGGCCGCGGCCAGCGACGACTACGTGGTCCGCGAAGTCCTGTTTTTCCGCGTCGATGCCAGCGGCGATGTGCTCATCGCCCGCGACAGCAGCGCGCCTTATGCCGTCGAAACCGCTCTGCCGGCCGTTGCGTCCAACGAGGTGCGCTACTTTGCCCGCGCAGTAGACGATGCGGGGCAGCGAGCGGACAGCCAGGAGGTGGCTGTGAGCGTGCGGTAGGGCGTTACGGGGCGGCCAACACGCGCAAGATGTCGCGTCCGTACGCTTCCAGCTTCTTCGCCCCCACGCCGCTGATCGTGGCCAGTTCGTCGAGCGTCGCCGGCTGCTGGTGCGCCATCGTGGCCAGCGTGGCGTCGTGGAAAACGACGTAGGCGGGCAGGTTGTGTTCCTTCGCCACCTCGGCGCGCCATGTCCTGAGTGCGGCGAAGCGCGTTTGCGCGTCGGCGTCGAGCGTTGCGGCGAGACCAGTGCCGCTCGGTTTGCCGGGCTTCGCGTCGCGGCGCGAGCGACTCCGCGGCGGCGCCTCACGCGGCACGCGCAGCACGATCGGCACTTCGCCTTTCAAGACGATGCGCGCGCTGTCGGTCAGCGCCAGCTCGGCGTGC
>JANOEG010000093.1:0-6881 GCA_031413095.1 Burkholderiales bacterium
CACGGCGCGGTAACGCCCTGCCCTGCGCCGTTGATCAGTGCCTCACAGGTCTTCGGACCACAACAGCATTTCAGAGATGCCCTTGCCCGCCTGCACCATCGGCCAGACGTATTCGGTGGGGTCGGTGCGGAAGTCCATGAAGACCGTACGGTCCTTGAGCTTGCGTGCCTCGCGCAGCGCCGGCTCCACGTCCTGCGGGCGCTCGACGAGCAACCCAACATGGCCGTAGGCCTCGGCGAGCTTCACGAAATCCGGCAACGCGTCCATGTAGCTGTGCGAATAGCGGCCCTCGTAATCCAGTTCCTGCCACTGCCGCACCATGCCGAGGTAGCGGTTGTTCAGCGAAACGATCTTCACCGGCGTTTTGTACTGCTGGCAGGTCGACAGCTCCTGGATGCACATCTGGATCGAGCCTTCGCCGGTGACGCAGAACACATCGCTGTCCGGCTTGGCCAGCTTGATGCCCATCGCGTACGGCAGGCCCACACCCATCGTGCCCAGGCCGCCGGAGTTGATCCAGCGCCGCGGCTCGGCGAAGCGGTAGAACTGCGCGGCCCACATCTGGTGCTGACCGACGTCGCTCGTTATGTAGGTATCGCGGCCCTTGGTGAGCTGCCACAACGTATCGACCACGTACTGCGGCTTGATGACCTCGCTGCTCTTCTTGTAGGCGAGGCAATCGCGCTTGCGCCACTCGTTGACCTGCGCCCACCAGGCGTTCAGCGCCGTCTTGTCGGGCTTCGCTTGGGCTTCCTTGATCTGCACAATCAGCTCTTGCAGCACGTCTTTCACGTCGCCGACGATCGGGATGTCCACACGCACGCGCTTGGAGATCGACGACGGGTCGATATCGACGTGGATGATCTTGCGCTCCACCGACGCGAAGTGCTTCGGGTTGCCGATCACGCGGTCATCGAAGCGCGCACCGACAGCCAGCAGCACATCGCAGTTCTGCATCGTCATGTTGGCTTCGTAGGTGCCGTGCATGCCGAGCATGCCGAGGAACTGCGGATCGGCGGCGTCGATCGCGCCCAGGCCCATCAGCGTGTTGGTGCACGGGTAGCCCAGCAGGTGCACCAACTCGCGCAGTTCGGCCGACGCTTCGCCGAGGATGACGCCACCGCCCGTATAGATGTAGGGCCGCTTGGCGCCGAGCAGCAACTGCACGGCCTTGCGAATCTGCCCGCCATGGCCCTTCTTCACCGGGTTGTACGAGCGCATCTCGATGTGCTCGGGGTAGTGAAACGGCGCCATCTTCAGCGACACATCCTTCGGGATGTCCACCACCACCGGGCCAGGCCTGCCGGTGCGGGCAATGTGGAACGCCTTCTTCATCGTCAGCGCCAGATCGCGCACGTCTTTGACGAGGAAGTTGTGCTTGACGATCGGGCGCGTGATGCCGACCGTGTCGCACTCCTGGAAGGCGTCGAGGCCAATGGCCGGCGTCGGCACCTGCCCGGTGACGATCACCATCGGGATCGAGTCCATGTAGGCGGTGGCGATGCCGGTGACGGCATTGGTGACGCCGGGTCCGGAGGTAACGAGCGCCACACCGACATCGCCGGTGGCGCGCGCGTAGCCGTCAGCAGCGTGGACGGCGGCCTGTTCGTGCCGCACCAGCACATGCTGGATCGACTCCTGCTTGTACAGGGCGTCGTAGATGTAGAGCACGGCGCCGCCTGGATAGCCCCAGAGGTACTTGACCCCTTCGGCTTGCAGGCAGCGAACCAGGATTTCCGAGCCGTTGAGCTCGGTCGGATGGGAGGGGTGTGAGGAAGAAGGCGGCTGCACAGAGGCAGCGCGTTTGACTTCCGCGGCAGACATGTCCATGGGTTGAACCTTTGAGAATTTCTCTGACGAAAAACCATTGGTGTTCCTCTTCGCGCCCTTTTGGGGTGGATGTGGAACCTGCGCGATTGATGGGTCGAGCTCTGGTGAGCAGCCCGGCCAAGAACCGAAAATGCGTTGTGCGGGGCAGCATTATGTCATCGGCTTGCGCGTGACCGCCGGCTCCCAACCGCTGCGACATAATCTCCCGCGCCCCAAAGAGGGCTGCGTCCCCAGAGAGCCGCCCCTTGGCGACCGACAAAGAACTTTCAGACTTCCTCAAGAGCGTCGAAAAACGCGCGTTCAAACGCACGGCTTACACCGTGCGCAACGACGACGCGGCATTGGACATCGTGCAGGACTCGATGATCCGGCTGTCGCAGAAGTACGCCGACCGGCCGCCGGAGGAGCTGCCGCTGGTCTTTCAGCGCATCCTGTCCAACGCCACGATGGACTGGTTTCGCCGGCAAAAAGTCCGCAACGCCGTCCTGGTCAACCTGTCGGACTTCGAAGGCGCCGACGAGGATGGCGGAGACTTCGACTTGCTGGAGCTGCTCGACCTCGACAGCGTAGCTACCGAAAGCGCCGCCGACTCTGTGGGCCGACAACAAATTCTCGAACTGATCGATGGTGAGGTTTCCAAGCTGCCCGGTCGTCAACGAGAGGCCTTCCTCCTTCGTTACTGGGAGGAACTGGATGTTGCAGAGACGGCGGCGGTGATGGGATGCTCGCAAGGCAGCGTTAAAACGCACTGCTCGCGGGCCGTTCATGCATTGGCAAAGTCCCTGCGCGCCAAGGGAGTCACTCTATGAACAAGCTCACAAATCTCACCCTCGAACGACGCAGCGAGCTGCTGCAGGCCAGGTTTGCCAAGCGCGTGTCTGCGGCACTGACCGAACAGCAAAGCGCTTTTCCGCGGCGCGACATCGAAGAACGGCTGCGCGTGGCCCGAGATCAAGCCTTGAGCCGCGCCCGTGCCGCCAATCTCAGCGCCACCGCACCGGCCGCGGTAGTTACTGGTGGTGGCACGATGGCTCTCGGCGGCCCGAGTAACGCCGGTGGAGCCCCTTGGTGGCTGCGCCTGTCGTCGCTTTTGCCGCTGGCCGTGTTGCTGGCGGGCCTCTTGCTGATCGACCGTCACTACACGCAGTCTCAGATCGAAGCCGCCGCGGAAGTCGATGCCGCCTTGCTCGCCGACGACCTGCCGCCTGAGGCCTATCGCGACCCTGGTTTTGCAGAGTTTCTGAAAGGCGAGCGCCGCTGATGGCATCTCGGCTGAGCCCCCTGGTCGCTGCGCTGGCGCTGCTCTGCGCTGCAACGCTGGTCCAAGCGCAGACCGACTGGGCGCGCCTGAACCCGCAGCAGCGCAGCGTGCTGGCGCCGTTGGAGCGCGATTGGTCGCGGGTCACGCCCGCGCAGCAGCAGAAGTGGCTCGATGTGGCCAACCGCTACAACACGCTGCCGCAGGACGAAAAGGCGCGCGTGCAGGAGCGCATGAGCGAGTGGTCAAAGCTGTCTCCGCAAGATCGCGCGCGCGCCCGTTTGAATTTTCAGGAAGCGCGACAGCTCGGCCGGGAGGAGCGCCAACAGCAATGGAACGCCTATCGCGCGCTGCCGCCCGAGCAACGTCGTGAACTGGCGGAACGGTCGCGTCCGGCCGCCGCCGCGCCAACACGTGCGCCGCGTGGCTCCGCGGACGATGCATCCAGCGTCAAATCCAACGTCGTCCGCGCACCGGCAACGCCACCGGCTCGGCCGGTCGGCCCCACCGTCGTTCAGCGCGGCTCCGGGGCAACCACCAACCTCGTTTCCAAACCCACGTCGCCACCGCTGCATCAACAGGCCGGGTTGCCAAAAGTGGCTGCGACGCCGGGGTTTGTGGACTCCGCCACCCTGCTTCCCCAGCGGGGTGCGCAAGGTGCCGCAGTGCGGTCTTCGGGTGCTGCTGAAGCCAAGGACAACAAAAAGCCATCCAGCGCCCGATGACGGTGGCAGACGAGGCGCCGCAGGCGGTCAGCCTGCCCATGCCCGGCGTGGCGCGTCGCATGGCGGCATTTCTGTATGAGGGTGTGCTGCTGTTCGGCGTGGTCTTCGTTGCGGGGTTTGTCTACTCGACGTTGACACGGCAAGACCACGCGCTGCGTGGTCAGACCGGGCTGCAAATCTTCGTTTTCGTCGTGCTGGCGATCTATTTCGTCACGTTCTGGTCACGTGGCGGCCAAACGGTTGCCATGCGGGCTTGGCATGTGCGCTTGGTTATGACCAACGGTGCATCCGTGACGCCCTGGCGCGCGCTTGTCAGGTACCTGCTCGCCTGGCTGTGGTTCGCCCCCGCCCTGCTGGCCGCGCGCGCGGCCGAGCTGCACAGTGCCGCACAAATCTTCATGTTGATGTTCGTCGGCGTCGTCGCCTTTGCGTTGCTGGCCTTCCTGCATCCACAGCGCCAGTTCCTGCATGACGTGGTCTGCGGCACGCGACTCGTGACGTGGCGGGCAAAATCGCCGCGATGACGAATGAATACAAGGGCCGCACCGGCATTGACCGCATCGTCCACGCCGCGCGAAACTCGCTCAATGGGTTGCACGCGGCCTACACCGGCGAAAGTGCATTCAGACAGGAAACGTGGCTGGCCATCGTCCTGCTGCCGACGGCTTTCTGGCTGGGTCGCAACGCAATTGAAGTCGCGTTGCTGGCCGCGACCGTGGTCCTGGTGCTGATCGTCGAGTTGCTCAACTCAGCCATCGAAGCCGTGGTCGATCGGGTGTCGTTCGACTGGCACGATCTGTCCAAGCGCGCCAAGGATGTTGCGAGTGCCGCCGTTCTGCTGTCGCTGCTGCTGTGCGCCGGTATGTGGCTGATGGTCATTGCACAAAGATTCGTGCTGTCATGAACCATCCTTTCTCCATCGCCGTGTACTGCGGCTCGCGCTTCGGCGATTCGCCGGCCTTTGCCGAGGCGGCGCACACGCTTGGCGCTCTGATGGCGCAGAGTGGCGCCACGCTCGTTTACGGCGGCGGCCGTGTCGGCCTGATGGGCACGGTGGCCGATGCCGTGATGTCCGCCGGCGGCAAGGTGGTGGGTGTGATCCCGCAGGCGCTGATGGACCGTGAGGTCGGTCACTTGGGGCTGACCGAGCTGCATGTAGTGCAGACCATGCACGAGCGCAAGCAGTTGATGGCCGAGCGCGCAGACGCGTTCATCTCGCTGCCCGGCGGCATCGGCACACTCGAAGAACTCTACGAAGTGTGGTCGTGGCAGCAACTCGGCTACCACGACAAGCCGGTGGCACTGCTCAACGTCGATGGCTACTACGACGCGCTGCTGGAGTATCACGGCGTGATGCACCGGCGTGGCTTCGTGTCCGACGCGCAGTTCAACGCTTTAATGGTCGAGACCGACCCGGCGCTGTTGCTGGAACGTGTTCGCAGCGCAGCGGCTCTGGCCACCGCGCCGGACGACTACTCGAAAATCTAGACGGCGGATTCGTCGGTTTCACCGGTGCGGATGCGCACCACTTGCTCGACCGGCGTGACGAAGATCTTTCCGTCGCCAATCTTGCCGGTCTTGGCGGCCTTGACGATGGCCTCCATGCAGCGATCGACGTCGACGTCCTTGACGACAACTTCGACTTTGACCTTGGGCAGGAAATCAACCACGTACTCGGCGCCGCGGTAGAGCTCGGTGTGCCCCTTCTGGCGGCCGAAGCCTTTGACTTCGGTAACGGTCAGGCCCGATACGCCCACATCCGCCAGCGCCTCGCGCACTTCTTCGAGCTTGAACGGCTTGATGATCGCGGTGATCTGTTTCATGGCGAGGCCTTCCGAAAATGTTGCTCGAATTTAAGCACGGAACTTCGACATGATGGGGTAGCGCCAGTCGCGGCCGAAGGCGCGGTGCGTGATGCGGATCCCCACCGGAGCCTGGCGGCGCTTGTATTCGTTGGTCTTGATCAGCCGCGTCACCCGCTCCACGGTGGTGCGCTCGAAGCCGGCAGCGACGATGTCCTCGACGCTCTGATCCTCTTCCATGTAGCGGGCCAGGATGGCGTCGAGCACGTCGTAAGGCGGCAGGCTGTCCTGGTCGGTCTGGTCGGCGCGCAGCTCGGCCGACGGTGCACGGGTGATGATGCGATCGGGTATCACCTCGGCGCCTTGCGCGTTTTTCCAGCGCGCCAGGCGATAGACCAAGGTCTTGGCCACATCCTTGATGACTGCGAACCCGCCCGCCATGTCGCCGTACAAGGTGCAGTAGCCAGTCGCCATTTCGCTCTTGTTGCCGGTGGTCAGCACGATGCGGCCGGTCTTGTTCGACAGCGCCATCAGCAGCGTGCCGCGGATGCGGGCCTGGATGTTCTCTTCCGTGGTGTCCTCGGCCAGACCGGCGAACTGCGGCGCGAGTGCGGCGCGAAAGCTGTCGAATATTGGTGAGATGGAAATCTCGTCGTATTGCACGTTCAAACGCTTGGCCATGTCGCGCGCGTCGATCCACGAAATGTCGGCCGTGTACGGCGACGGCATCATCACGCAGCGCACTTTGTCGGCGCCGAGCGCATCCACGGCCACGGCCAGCACGAGGGCGGAGTCGATGCCGCCGGACAAGCCGAGGATCGCGCCCGGAAAGCCGTTCTTGCCGAGGTAGTCGCGCACGCCGACGACAAGCGCCTGCCACGCCTGCGCATCGAGCGACGGCAGCGGAATCACCTGGCCGCGCACGGCGCCACCCTCGACCTCGGCGAACGCCACCGCCTCTTCGAAACTCGGCGCGCGCATGCACACCGCACCCTTGGCATCGACCGCGAACGACGCGCCGTCGAACACCACTTCATCCTGGCCACCGCTCAAGTGCGAGAACAGCACCGGCAGGCCGGTCGCACGCGCGCGCTCGGCCATGCGCGCCTCGCGCTCATCGGCCTTGCCGAGGTGGAAGGGCGAGGCATTGAGCACCGCGAGGACCTGCGCACCCGCCGCCTTGGCCGCTTGACCCGGCTCGTCGAACCACGCGTCCTCGCAGATCAACACCCCGATGCGCGTGCCATTGACGTCGAACACCAGCGG
>JANOEG010000094.1:0-3814 GCA_031413095.1 Burkholderiales bacterium
GCACGTTGTTCGCCTTGCGCGGCGGGGGCGTGCTCGCCGGGGCGCGCCGGCCGCTGCACCGGGCGCTGCGCGTCGGCAGCGTCGTCATCGACACCCTGCTGCTGTCGGCCGGTGTGATGCTGTGGGCGCTGCTGCAACTCAACCCCTTGCGCGACACGTGGCTGGCCGCCAAGCTCACGCTGCTCGTGCTCTACATCGTGCTCGGCAGTTGGGCCTTGAAGCGAGACGGAAGCACTGCGGCGCGTGCGGCCTTTTTCGTGGCCGCCTTGACGGTGTGGGCGACGATGGTCAGCATCGGATTGACGCGTCACCCAGTCGGTTTGTGGCGCTTGATGTGACGAACCCATGCTGACCCGCCTAGCCACCCTGATGTTCTGGCGCACGCTGGCCCTGGCCTGCGTGGTGCTGGGCATCGTCGGCGCGTTCTTGCCGGTGCTGCCGACGACGCCGTTCCTGCTCGTTGCGGCATGGGCCGGCGGCAAGGGCTGGCCGCAACTCGAAGCCTGGCTGCTGGCGCATCCGCGCTGGGGCCCGCCGATCACGCGCTGGCGCGATCACCGTGCGGTACCCCGCAGCGCCAAGTGGGCGGCCAGTGGCACCATGCTGTTGAGCACAGCGCTGTTGGCGCTGTCACGCGCGCCACTTGCGCTGCAACTCGCCGTGCCGGCCTTCATGGCCTACGTGGCCTGGTGGTTGTGGCGCCGCCCCGAGATCTGATCGAATTCAGGAGACGACCCTTGACATCGAAGACCCAAACCCGTCGCACCGCCGCTGAACTGCCGGCGCAAGCCATCAGTGCCGAGGTGCTGCGCGACAAATACGCCAAGGGCGACGAGAAGACCATCGACGACGTGCTGCGCCGCGTCGCCCGCGCGCTCGCACAAGCCGAACGCGACGATCAGCGCGCGCATTGGGAAGCACGCTTTCTCGAAGCGCTGCGCGGCGGCTTCATCCCGGCCGGCCGCATCCAGTCGGCCGCAGGCACGGGCCTGGCCGCGACGCTGATCAACTGCTTCGTGCAACCGGTCGGCGACTCGATCCGTCACGACGAAGACGGCCACCCCGGCATCTACACCGCGCTGGCCGAAGCGGCTGAGACCATGCGCCGTGGTGGCGGCGTCGGCTACGACTTCTCGCGCATCCGGCCGCAGGGCGCCTGGGTGGCGGCCACGCGGAGCAATGCTTCCGGCCCGGTGAGCTACATGCGCGTCTTCGACCGCAGTTGCGAAACCGTGGAGTCGGCCGGCTCGCGTCGCGGCGCGCAGATGGGCGTCTTGCGCTGCGACCACCCGGACATCGAAACCTTCATCCATGCCAAGGACCAGGGCGACCTGAAGAACTTCAACATCTCGGTCGGCGTCACCGACGCCTTCATGCAGGCCGTGCGCGACGGCGCTGAGGTCGAACTCGTGCACCGTGCCGAGCCCGGCCCGACGTTGAAGGAGCGGGGTGCCTACCAACGCGACGACGGCCAATGGGTCTACCGCAAGCTGCCGGCGCGCGCACTCTGGGACCAGGTCATGCGCTCGACCTACGACCACGCCGAGCCCGGTGTGGTCTTCCTCGATGCGATCAACCGCGACAACAACCTCGCCTATTGCGAAGCGATCAGCTGCACGAATCCTTGCGGCGAACAACCGCTGCCCGCCTACGGCTGCTGCTGCCTCGGCTCGATCGACCTGACGCGTTTCGTGCAGCGGCCGTTCGAGGCCGATGCGGCCTTCGACGACACGGCGTTCACGGCACTCGTGCGCACCGCCGTGCGCATGCTCGACAACGTGCTCGACATATCGTTGTGGCCGCTGCCGCAGCAGCATGACGAGGCGATGAGCAAGCGCCGCGTCGGTCTCGGTTTCACCGGCCTCGGCGACGCGCTGGTGATGCTCGGCCTGCGCTACGACAGCGAGCCCGCGCGCACGAAAGCGGCGCAGATCGCGCAAGCGATGCGCGACACGGCCTACGACGCGTCGGTCGATCTGGCAGCCGAGCGCGGCCCGTTCCCGCTTTTCAATGCCAACCTCTACCTGGCCGGGGGCCGCTTCGCCTCGCGCCTGCCGGCGGCGCTGAAGGAGCGCATCCGCGCCCAAGGCATCCGCAACTCGCACCTTTTGTCGATCGCGCCCACCGGCACGATCAGTCTGGCCTTTGCCGACAACGCCAGCAATGGCATCGAGCCCGCGTTCTCGTGGACCTACACGCGCAAGAAGCGCGACCCGGATGGGCGGCTCACCGAGCACGCGGTGGAAGACCACGCGTGGCGCTTGTACCGCCACCTCAAGGGCGCCGACGCGGCGCTCACCGACGCCTTCGTCACGGCGCTCGACATGAGCGCCGAGGCGCACGCGCAGATGGTGGCGGCGGTGGCGCCGTTCATCGACACCGCGATCAGCAAGACGGTCAACGTGCCCGCCGACTACCCGTACGCCGATTTCGAGCAGCTCTATCAGCAGGCCTGGACGTTCGGCCTCAAGGGCCTGGCGACCTACCGGCCGAACGCCGTGCTCGGCAGCGTGCTGTCCACACAGCCGGCGCCGCTGACGGTGACCGAGGGCGATGCCAACCGCCGGCTGGCGCTGGCGCCACCTCGCACGCCGGTGCTGGCCTCGCTGCGCTGGCCCGGCCGGCCCGAGTTGCCCAGCGGCAACGCGGCGTGGACCTACATGATCAGCCACCCGTTCGGCGATTTCGCGCTGTTCGTTGGCGAGTGGCCGCGTGCGGAGTCGGATGCGCGCCTGCAGCCCTTCGAAGTCTGGATCAATGGCGCAGAGCAGCCGCGAGGCCTCGGGGCGCTGGCCAAGACGCTGTCGATGGACCTGCGCGCCGACGATCCGGCGTGGCTGCAGTTGAAGCTCGACGCATTAGCGACGGTGAGCGAGGAGCACCCGTTCGAGTTGCCGTTCCCTCCGCACGGCGAACGCCGCCTGTTCCCCGGTGTCGTCGCCGCCACCGCCGGTGTGATCCGCTGGCGCTGCGAGCAGCTCGGCGTGCTGCCGCCGACGAAGGATGCGGCGACTCCCGTGATCGATGCGCTGTTCGCGCGCGACGAGCCGCACACCGACACCTCGGGCACGCTGGCCTGGGCGGTGGACATCCACAACCCGACCAGCGGCGAGCACTTCACCGTCACGTTGAAAGAGGTCACGCTGCCCGGCGCCGACGGCGTGGCCGTGACACGGCCTTGCGCGCTCGCGCTGTCGGGCACCTACCCGCGCGCGCTCGACGGCCTGGCGCGGTTGCTGTCGCTCGACATGCGTGTCATCGACCCGGCGTGGATCGGCATGAAGCTGCGCAAGCTGCTCAACTACGCCGAGCCGCTGGGCCACTTCATGGCCTTCATTCCCGGCCAGCGCCGCCAGCAGACCTGGCCATCGACGGTGGCTTACCTGGCGCGGCTGGTGATCCACCGCTACGCGATGCTCGGCGTGTTGGACGAAAGCGGCTTCCCGCTGCGCGAAATGGGCGTGCTGGCCGCGCCGGCACAGCAGCGCAGCGAAGCCTCGCCACCGCTGCTGCAGGCCGGCCGGCCGTGCCCAGAATGTGGCAACGCCAGCATGATTGCCAAGGACGGTTGCGATTTCTGCACCGCCTGCGGCTATGTGGGGCAGTGCGGATGATCTTCCCCACGCCCGCCGCCGGCTTCGATGAACCGTTTGCGATGCTGCATGCCTGCCACGAGCGCGTCGAACGCTCGCTGACGCTGCTCGAACGCCTGGCCGCGCATGTGGCGCAGCACGGCGCCGACGCGCAAGCGCAAGACGCGGCGCGCGATGTGCTGCGCTACTTCGACATCGCCGCGCCGCTGCACCACGAGGAC
>JANOEG010000095.1:0-9791 GCA_031413095.1 Burkholderiales bacterium
GAGGTCGAAGGTGTTGTCCACCACCCAGTCGGGACGCGCGCCCGGCCGGTCGATCTTGTTGATGACGACAATCGGTTTCAATCCCAGTGCGAGCGCCTTCTTGGTGACGAAGCGTGTCTGCGGCATCGGGCCTTCGACGGCATCGACCAGCAGCAGCACGCCGTCCACCATGCCCAGCACGCGTTCCACTTCGCCGCCGAAGTCGGCGTGTCCCGGGGTGTCGACGATGTTGATGTGGGTGCCGTTGTAATCAATCGCTGTGTTCTTGGCAAGGATGGTGATGCCGCGTTCCCGTTCGAGATCGTTACTGTCCATGACCCGCTCGTCGACCTGCTGGTTTTCGCGGAAGGTGCCGGACTGGCGCAGCAGTTGATCGACCATCGTCGTCTTGCCATGGTCGACGTGGGCGATGATGGCGATGTTGCGGATTTGTAGGTTCATAACAGGCTTTCAATTTCCAGCGGCGACAGCAGCCGGTCGGGGATCAGTTCACCAGCGGTGATGTGGGCGGAGCCGAGCAGCGCAAGGGGCTCAGGGCCATAGACGCGAAGGCGTGGCGCGTCGGGAGCGTTGACGCGACGGCGCAAGCCGGTGAGGAACCGCGCGGCTTCGTGCGCGGGCAAGCGGTGCTCGGGCCATTCGGCGAGCAGCGCATCGGGCGGCAGCAGGTGTGCGTCGCGCTCGGCGTCCGAGAGTGACGCCAATGCGTCCAGCGTGATCGCGTTGTCGATCGTCAGCGGCCCACTGGCCGTGCGGCGCAGCGCCGACAGATGCGCACCGCAGCCGAGAGCCGCGCCGATGTCTTCGGCCAGCGTGCGCACATAGGTGCCTTTGCTGCAAAGCACGTCGAGCACCAGCGTGTGCTCGGACCATTCGAGCACCGTGAGCTGGTGGATCGTGATGTGCCGCGCGGCGCGCTCGACCTCGATGCCTTCGCGCGCGTATTCGTAGAGCGCGCGGCCCTGATGCTTCAGCGCCGAATGCATCGGCGGCATTTGGTCGATGGGGCCGGTGAAGCGCGCGAGCGCAGCGTCGATCGCGACGCGATCGACCGCCACCTCGCGCCGCTCGACCACATCGCCTTCGAGGTCGCCAGTGGTCGTCGTCACGCCGAGATGCAGCGTCGCCGTGTAGCGCTTGTCGGCATCGAGGCTGACCTGCGAAAACTTGGTGGCCGCGCCGAAGCACAGCGGCAGCAGCCCCGACGCGAGCGGATCGAGCGTGCCGGTGTGGCCGGCCTTCTCGGCGTTAAGCAGGCGCTTGGCCTTCTGCAAGGCGTCGTTGCTCGACATCCGGATTGGCTTGTCGAGCAGCAACACTCCATGCAAGGCGCGGCGGGCCATCAGTCTTCTTTCGCCCGGGTCGCGTTGGCGTCACGGATCAGCGCGCTCAGCTCGGCCGCACGTTCCGTCGTGCGATCGAACTGGAAGTGCAGCGTCGGCACAGTGTGGATCGACAGTCGCTTGAAAAGACCGTTGCGCACAAAGCCAGCCGCCTCGTTCAACGCCGTCTCGCACTCGGTCGTGTCGCCGACCAGCAGCGAGAAACGAACCGTGGCGTGGGCGTAGTCGGGAGTGACATCGACGCCGGTGATCGTGACCATGCCGATGCGGGGATCCTTCAAGTCGCGGATCAGCTCGGCCAGATCGCGTTGGATCTGGTCGGCGACGCGAAAGCTGCGGTTAGGGATCGAGCGTTTGTGTTTGGTCATGATGAACAGCCCTCAAGCAAAAAGCCCCGTCTTTTCGGACGGGGCTTTTGCACAGTGGCGAAGGTCCCGTCCTAGAGGGTTCTGGCGACTTCCTTGACTTCGAAAAACTCCAAGTGGTCGCCCTCTTTGATGTCGGTGATGTTCTTCAACTTGATACCGCACTCGAAGCCCTCGGCCACCTCGCGCACATCATCCTTCATGCGCTTCAGCGAATCGACCTCGCCGGTAAAGATCACCACGTTGTCGCGCAGCAGGCGGAAGCGCGCGTTGCGGGTCACACGGCCAGCGGTGATCATCGAGCCGGCCACGGTGCCGATCTTGCTGGCGATGAACACGGTGCGGATCTCTGCCGTGCCGATGACTTCTTCCTTCTGTTCCGGCGCCAGCATGCCGGTCATCGCCGCTTTGATCTCATCGACGGCGTCGTAGATGATGTTGTAGTAGCGGATGTCAACGCCGTTGCCTTCGGCCAGATTGCGGGCATTGGCATCGGCGCGCACGTTGAAGCCGACCACCACGGCCTTCGACGCGATGGCGAGGTTGATGTCGCTCTCGCTGATGCCGCCGACTGCGCCGTGCACGATCTGCACCTTGACCTCGGCCGTGGACAGTTTGACCAGCGACTGCGACAGCGCTTCCTGCGAGCCCTGCACGTCGGCCTTGACGATCAGCGACAGCGTTTGCGTGCTGGCCCCCACCTGGTCGAACATGTTTTCGAGCTTGGCGGCTTGCTGCTTGCTCAGCTTCACGTCGCGGTACTTGCCCGAACGGAAGGTGGCGATCTCGCGCGCGCGGCGCTCGTCGGCCATGACCATGAACTCGTCGCCGGCTTGCGGCACTTCGGTCAGGCCCTGGATCTCCACGGGAATGGACGGACCGGCTTCTTCAATGGACTTGCCGTTCTCGTCAAGCATGGCGCGCACGCGACCGTAGCTCGAACCGGCAATCACCACGTCGCCTTTTCTCAGCGTACCGCTTTGAATCAGCACGGTGGCCACCGGGCCGCGGCCCTTGTCCAACTGCGCTTCGACAACCAGGCCCTTGGCCATGGCTGCCGTCGGCGCCTTCAACTCCAGCACTTCGGCCTGCAGCAACACCTGCTCGAGCAACGCGTCGATGCCTTGGCCGGTCTTGGCCGACACCGCGACGAACGGCGCATCGCCGCCGAACTCTTCCGGCACCACTTGCTCGGCGACGAGCTCGTTCTTCACGCGCTCGGCGTTGGCCTCGGGCTTGTCGATCTTGTTCATCGCCACGACGATCGGCACGCCGGCAGCTTTCGCGTGGTGAATCGCTTCCTTGGTCTGCGGCATCACACCGTCGTCGGCCGCGACGACCAGGATGACGATGTCGGTGGCCTTGGCGCCGCGCGCACGCATCGCCGTAAAGGCTGCGTGACCCGGGGTGTCGAGGAACGTGATCATGCCGCGCGGCGTCTGCACGTGGTACGCGCCAATGTGCTGCGTGATGCCGCCGGCTTCGCCTGCCGCCACACGCGAGGTGCGGATGTAGTCGAGCAGCGAGGTCTTGCCGTGATCGACGTGGCCCATCACGGTGACCACCGGCGCACGCGCCAGCAGCTCGCCGGTTTGCGCGGCTTCTTCTTCCTCGGTGAATGCGTCCGGATCGTCGAGCTTGGCCGGGAAGGCCTTGTGGCCCATCTCTTCGACCAGGATCATTGCCGTCTCTTGATCCAGCGACTGGTTGATCGTGACCATCTGGCCGAGCTTCATCAACTGCTTGACGACCTCGGCGGCCTTGACACTCATCTTGTGCGCGAGATCGGCGACCGTGATCGTCTCGGGAATGTGCACTTCCTGGACCACTGCTTCGGTGGGGGCGACGGCGTGTGCTGCGCCGTTGCCGTCGCGATCGCCACGGCCACGGCCACGCGGTGCGCGCCACCCCGGTCGTGAACCACCGCCGCTGTCGCCGCGGGTCTTGAGCGCGCGCTTCTTCGCCGCGTCATCGGCCCAGCTCGACGACAGCTTCTCGCTCTTGACCGACTTCTTTTCACCTGGCTTCGCAGCACCCGGCGAAGCCGGCGCACCCGGACGCGCCGCGGCCTTGTGGATCGTGCCCTTGATCGCGGCGGCATCGGGCTTGACTTCAGGCTTGGGCTCTTCCTTCTTGGCGAGCAGCACCTTCTTCGGTGCGCTCATCATCGCGCGGATGGCCGCAGCTTCGTTCTCCGCGGCCGCGCGGCGCTTGCCAAGGTCGGCCAGACGCGCCTTCTCATTGGCGGCATCGTCGGTGGCCTTGACCACGCGCACTGGCGCTGGCTTGGGTGCCTCGGCAGCAGGCGCTGGCGGTGGCGGCGCTGTGACCGACTTCGCGCCGGCAGCGATCTCCTCGGCCGCCTTGTCGGCAGCAGCCTGCGCGCGGGCCTCTGCGGCCTCGCGCTCACGCTGCTCCTGTTCTTCGCGCACGCGGCGCTTCTCGGCTATCTCTTCTTCCTGGCGGCGCAGCAACTCAGCCTGGCGGCGCGCTTCGTCAGCGCGGCGCTCGAGCTCGGCGTCGTCGATCACCGGCGGAGCCGGCGGCGGCGCTTCTTCGCTGCCTGCTGGCACATCGTCACGCTTGACGAACGTGCGCTTCTTGACCACCTGAACCTGGATCGTGCGTGCCTTGCCGGTGGCATCGGCCTGCTTGATCTCGGTGTTGCTCTTGCGCGTGATGCTGATCTTCTTGCGCTCGGCTGGGGCGGTGCTGCCATGCGCGCTGCGCAAGTGGTCGAGCAGCTTGGCCTTGTCGGCCTCGGTCACACTGTCGTCGACCGAACCTTTGGCCACGCCGGCAGCACCGAGCTGTTCGAGCAGCGAGGCAGCCGGGCGATTGAGCTCGGCGGCAAGTTGGGCGACGGTGGTCACTGCCATAGGGATCGTTCCTGGAGATTTCGGTGTTTTGTGCAGCTATGGGTCAAGTGGTGAACCAATGTTCGCGAGCTTTCATGATCAAGGCTTTCGCGTCTTCCTCGTCCATCGCCGTCATCTCGGTCAGCTCATCGACGGCAAGGTCCGCCAGATCGTCGCGCTTGTGCACGCCGCCTTCGGCGAGCTTGCCGATCAACTCAGCCGACAGACCGCGGCCGTGGAAATCGAGGTCGCGCAGGTCTTGCGAGACTTCTTCGACCGCCTCTTCGTTGGCGATCTCCATCGTCAGCAGCGCGTCTTTGGCGCGGGTGCGCAGCTCGTTGACAGTGTCTTCGTCGAAGCCTTCGATCTCTAGCATCTCCTGCATCGGCACATAGGCCACTTCCTCGAGGCTGTTGAAGCCTTCGGCGATCAGCAGGTCGGCGACTTCCACGTCCACATCGAGCTTGTCGACAAACAGCTTGCGCACCGACTCGCTTTCCTTGACCTGCTTGGCCTGCGACTCTTCGGCGGTCATGATGTTGATGCGCCAGCCCGTCAGCTCGGAAGCCAGGCGGACGTTCTGGCCGCCGCGGCCGATCGCGATGGCGAGGTTCTCTTCATCGACAACGACGTCCATCGCGTGGCGCTCTTCATCGACGACGATCGACACCACGTTGGCCGGTGCCAATGCGCCGATGACGAACTGCGCCGGGTCTTCCGACCACAGCACGATATCGACGCGCTCACCGGCGAGTTCGTTGGTGACCGCGGTGACGCGCGAGCCGCGCACGCCGACGCAGGTGCCGATCGGATCGACGCGCTTGTCATGCGAAACGACGGCGATCTTGGCGCGAGAACCCGGGTCGCGGGCGCAGCTCTTGATCTCGAGCAGGCCCTGCTCCATCTCCGGCACTTCCTGCGCGAACAGCTCCTTCATGAACTCGGGGCTGGAGCGCGACAGCATGATCTGCGGGCCGCGGATCGTGTCGTCAACGCCGAGGATGAAGGCGCGCACGCGATCACCCGAGCGCAGGTTTTCCTTCGGGATCAGCTCGGTGCGCTTCAAGCGTCCTTCAACGCGGCCCGACTCGACGATCAGGTCGCCCTTGTCGAGGCGCTTGATGCTGCCGACCATCACCTTCTCGCCGCGAGAGAGGAAATCGTTCAATAGCTGCTCGCGCTCGGCATCGCGGATCTTCTGCAGGATGACCTGCTTGGCCGCCATGGCGCCGATGCGGCCGATGGTCAGCGACTCGATCGGCTCTTCGATGTGGTCATCGACCTCGATGTCGGCGATCTGCTCCTGGGCTTCGAAGAGCAGGATTTCGGCATCGGGAATCTGCAGGCCAGCCTCGTTGGCGACGACGTGCCAGCGGCGGAAGGTGTCGTAGTTGCCGGTCTCGCGGTCGATCGCGACGCGGATATCGACCTCGCCACCTTGCAGCTTCTTGGTCGCTTGCGCGAGCGCTGCCTCGACAGCACCGAACACGGTTTCACGCGGCACGCTTTTCTCGCGAGAGATGGCGTCCACCAACATGAGCATTTCGCGATTCATCTTTTCTTAATCTCCGCTAGCAGTCTCGACCTGCTTGGCCTTACGACCTTTGAAACTAATCACCGGCACGAGACGCGCTTCGCGCACCTCGTCGAAAACAAAATCGAGCGCCTGCTCGGGTTCAATTTTTTTCGCACCCTCCGCGGGCTCGATCGCCAGACGCCATCCACCCTCACGCGGCGAGAGCACGCCCTTAAATTTCTTGCGGCCTGCAAACGGCAGCTTCAAGGTCAGCTCGATGGCCATGCCCGCAAAGCGGATGTAGTCGGCTTCGCGTTTCAACGGCCGGTCCAGCCCGGGTGACGAGACTTCGAGCCGCGTGTAGTTGCAGTTCTCGACTTCGAGCACGTATTGCAACTGCCGCGTCACCGCTTCGCAGTCTTCGACCAGCACGAACTCAGACTCACCGGTCGCGTAGGCTTTGCCGGGCACGCGATCGATCGTCACGCGCAGCAGCCCGCCTCCCGTGCGTTCGAGATCAACCAGCTCGTAGCCGAGTCCGGTGACGGTGGTGTCAGTGGCTTGCTGCCAGCTCATGCGTATGGGTAACGTGCAAAAGGCGATCGGCCATAAAAAATGGGCGGGATTGTTGAAATCCGCCCACTGTTCGTACTGGGGTTTTCAGCGAAGGCGGGATTGTACTCTGCAAGAGACGTGCCCTCAATATCCCGCAACACCCATGACAGAATGAAGTCGTCCACCCGCTGAACGGAGCTTTCCATGGGATTTCTGGCTGGCAAACGCCTGCTGATCACCGGCGTTCTGAACAACCGCTCGCTGGCCTATGGCATCGCCCGCGCTTGCCATCGCGAAGGGGCCGAACTGGCGTTCAGCTACCAGGGGGAGCGCTTCAAGGAGCGCATGGCCGAAACGGCCGCCGAATTCGGCTCGAAGCTGACCTTTGATTGCGACGTTTCAGAAGACGCGCAGATCAAGCGCCTGTTCGCCCAACTCGGTGAACACTGGGATCAGTTCGACGGCTTCGTGCACGCCATCGCCTTCGCGCCGCGCGAGGCGATTGCCGGCGACTTTCTCGAAGGCCTGACGCGCGAAGGCTTTCGCACCGCGCACGAAATTTCGGCCTACAGCTTTCCAGCGATGGCCAAGGTGGCCCTGCCGCGGCTGCGCCCCGGCGCGGCGCTGCTGACGCTCAGCTACCTCGGCGCCGTGCGCTACGTGCCGAACTACAACACGATGGGCCTGGCCAAGGCGTCGCTGGAAGCCAGCGTCCGTTTTCTGGCGCAGAGCGTCGGCGCCAAGGGCGTGCGCGTCAATGCGATTTCGGCGGGGCCGATCAAGACGCTGGCCTCGTCGGGCATCAAGGACCTCGGCAAACTGCTTGCCGAATTTGCCGCGGTGGCGCCGATCCGACGTAACGTGACGATCGACGATGTCGGCAATGCCGCGGCCTTCCTGCTGTCCGATCTGGCCGGAGGCGTCAGCGCCGAGGTGATGTACGTCGATGGCGGGTTCAGTCAGGTGGCCGGCGCCGCCGCCTGAAGCCCGAGCAGGCGCGAAGCGAGCGCCTCGGCCACTTCGATGCCATCGACGGCGGCCGACATGATGCCGCCGGCATAACCCGCGCCCTCGCCCGCCGGGTACAGGCCTTTGACGTTGACGCTCTGCCTGTCCTTGCCGCGCGTGATACGCAGCGGTGATGACGTCCGCGTTTCGACGCCGGTGAGCACCGCGTCGGCCATCGCAAAGCCTTTGATCTGGCGATCGAACGCCGGCAGCGCCTCGCGAATGGCCGCTATCGCGTAGTCCGGCAGACTCATGTCGCCGGGCTCGCCCAGGTCGGTCATCAACACGCCGGGCTTGTACGACGGCAGCACGTTGCCCACGGCGCTGCTGCGCTGGCCCTTGATGAAGTCGCCGACCAGTTGCCCCGGCGCGACGTAAGCACCGCCGCCCAGCGCGTAGGAGCGCGACTCCCACTGCCGCTGGAACGACATACCGTCGAGCGGGCTCACCGTGCCGTCGTGTCTGCCGTCTTGCCGGTAGTCCTGCGGCGTGATGCCGACGACGATGCCGGCGTTGGCATTGCGTTCGTTGCGCGAGTACTGGCTCATGCCATTGGTGACGACGCGCTCGACTTCCGAAGTCGCAGCCACCACCGTGCCACCCGGGCACATGCAGAAGCTATAGACCGAGCGGCCGTTGCTGGCGTGGTGCACCAACTTGTAGTCGGCCGCGCCGAGGATCGGGTGACCAGCGCTGGCACCGAAGCGGGCGCGGTCGATCACGCCCTGCGGGTGCTCGATCCGAAAGCCGATCGAGAACGGCTTGGCCTCCATGAACACGCCGCGTCGGTGCAGCATCTCGAACGTGTCTCGGGCGCTGTGGCCGAGGGCGAGCACGACATGGTCGGCGCGCAGCTGCTCGCCCGAGGCGAGCGTGACGCCACGCAACGCGCCGTCTTCGATCAGCACATCGGCGACGCGCTGCTGAAAACGAATATCGCCGCCCAGCGCCACGATGTCGGCGCGCATCTTCTCGACCACGCCGACCAGGCGGAAGGTGCCGATGTGCGGCTTGCTGACGTAGAGAATCTCGTCCGGCGCACCGGCCTTGACGAACTCGTCCAACACCTTGCGCGTCAGATGCCGTGGGTCGCTGATCTGGCTCCACAGCTTGCCGTCGGAAAACGTGCCCGCCCCGCCCTCACCGAACTGCACGTTCGACTCGGGTTCGAGCACGCCCTTGCGCCACAGGCCCCAGGTGTCCTGCGTGCGTTCACGCACCGCCTTGCCGCGTTCGAGCACGATCGGCCGCAAGCCCATCTGCGCCAGGATCAGCGCGGCGAACAGGCCACAGGGGCCGAAGCCGACGACGAGCGGACGCGGCCGTTGTGTGGCGTAGAAGTCCGCCGGCGTGTGGGCGACGAAGTGATAGCGCATGTCGGGCGCTGGACGCACATGCGGATCGCCCGCGACGCGCGCGAGCACGCGAGCTTCATCCTCGACTTCGCAATCGACGGTGTAGATCAGCTGGATGGCCGTCTTCTTGCGCGCGTCGTAGGCGCGCTTGAAGACGGTGAAGGCCTGAAGTTCGGCGTCGTGCACACCGAGCCGGGACGCAATGGCCGGACGCAACGCGCTTTCGGCGTGGTCCAGTGGCAGGCGAAGTTCGGTGATTCGCAGCATGCGCTGCGATTCAGTCGGCGATCAACCGCCCTTCTTGGGCCGCTTGCCGGGATTTTTCTTCGTGCGCGTGTGCGAGCCGCGCTCGAGGCTGACCTTCTGGCCGCGGCCCGCGGTGAAGGTGGTGCCGGCCGGTGCAATGGGCTTCGGGCTGGCTTTGCGGTCGGCTTCGGTTCTGATCTTGGTGGCCATGGTGATTCTCTGGATCGTGAAAGCTGGTCGAAGGCTGAATTAGGCCACAGCCTGTCAGGCCCTGACGCAATCGACGTAGTACGTGCCGTCTTCGTTCTCGACCAGCCCATGCACGTCGGTGTCGAAACCGGGGTACTTGGCGTTGAAAGTGCGCGCGAAGCGCAGGTAGTCGACGATCTTCTTGTTGAAGCGCTCACCGGGGATCAGCAGCGGAATGCCCGGCGGGTAAGGTGTCAGCAACGAGGTCGTGATACGGCCTTCGAGTTCCTCGATGGCCACACGTTCGGTGTCACGGTGGGCGATGCGGGCATAGGCGTCGGATGGCTTCATCGCCG
>JANOEG010000096.1:0-6555 GCA_031413095.1 Burkholderiales bacterium
GGCTTCGAGCGCCTTCTTCGCGTACACCGAGACCTCTTCGTCCTCGCGGATCATGATGCGCGGCAGCATTTCGATCTGCGTCACCTGCGAGCCCAGGCGCGCAAAACTCTGCGCGAGCTCGCAGCCGATCGGCCCGCCGCCAAGCACCACCAGGCGCTTCGGTTGTTCGCGCAATTCCCATAGCGTGTCGCTGGTGAGATATCCCACGTCGTTCAAGCCCGGCAGCGGCGGCACGAAGGGTGCCGCGCCGGTGGCGATGACGATGCTCTTCGTCGACAGCGTCTGCTTCGAGCCGTCGTCTTTCGTGATCTCGACCTGCCACGGGCTCGTGATCTTGGCGCGGCCGATCACCACATCCACGCCCAGCGATGTGTAGCGCTCCACGGAGTCGTGCGGCTCGATTTCGCGCACGACATGCGCAATGCGCTCCATGACTTGCGCGAAGTCGATCGTCGCTTCGGCCTTCGCGATGCCGTAATCCTGCGAATGCTGAATCTGCCGGGCCAGCGTGGCCGTCTTGATCAGCGCCTTGCTCGGCACGCAGCCGTAGTTCAGGCAGTCGCCGCCCATCTTGTGCGCTTCGACCAGCGTCACCTTGGCCTTGACCACGGCAGCGATGTAGCTCGTGACGAGACCGGCCGCGCCGGCGCCGATGACGACCAGGTTGCGGTCGAACGACTTCGGTTTCAGATGCGCCCACTTCGCATAGACCTTGCGCGCCTTGATCGCGTCGACGATCTTCTTGGCGATCAGCGGGAACAAGCCGAGCAGCACGAAGGAGCCGATCAGGCCCGGCGAGAGGATGCCCTTCAACGAGTCGATCTTTGCGAGCTGTGTGCCGGCGTTGACGAAGACCAGCGTGCCGGCCAGCATGCCGAGCTGGCTGACCCAGTAGAAGGTGGCGGCCTTCATCTTGGTCAGCCCCATCACCAGGTTGATGACGAAGAACGGGATCAGCGGCACCAGGCGCAGCGTGAACAGGTAGAACGCGCCTTCTTTTTCGATGCCCTTGTCGATGTCGGCCAGGCGCGCGCCGAACTTCGACTGGATGCTGTCGCGCAGCACGTAGCGCGAGGCCAGGAAGGCCAGCGTGGCGCCGATCGACGACGCGAACGAGACGATCAGCGTGCCCCAACCGAGGCCGAAGATCGCGCCCGCGGCCAGCGTCATGATCGCCGCGCCCGGCAGCGACAGCGCGCACACGGCGACATATACCGCGAAGAACACACCGCCGACCAGCAGCGGCTTGTCGGCGGCCAGTGCGGTGAACTCGGCCTGGCGCGACTTGATGTAGTCCAGGCTCAAGAAGCGCCCGAGGTCGAAGGCGAAGAACGCCACGATCAGCACGACGAGCAGGGCCAGGATGACGACTTTTTTCTTGGACATGTGTTCTCCGTCGGCCAGGGCCGCGAGACATTACAACCGACGCGACAGAACCGCGGCGCCGCCGATGATGCGCGTGGTGATCGTCAGCGCACACAGCCCGGCGAATCCATAAGCCCACCAGGCGAACTTGTCTGGCCACACGCACATCAGGCCAAAGCAGATCAATGTTTCGGTGGCTTCGGTCAGGCCGCCGAGGTAGTACAGGCCCTTGTTCGGGTAGTCGCTGCTGGCGATGCTGCGCTTTTGCGCGAACACCGCAAAGGCCAGAAAGCTCGACCCGGTGCCGATGAAGGCCGCCAGCAGCGCGGCGGCGGGCAGTGCATTCGTAGCCGGATCGGCGATGGCAAACGCCAACGGAATGCTGGCGTAGAACAGGAAGTCGAGGCAGATGTCGAGGAACGCACCGCGGTCGGTGGGCTGCGTGAGGCGCGCTACGGGGCCGTCGAGGCCATCGGCGAAGCGGCTGGCGAGCAGCAGCACGAGGCCGAGCAGATAGCTTTGCATTGCGATGGCGGCTGCGGCCGCAAGGCCAATGCCGAAGCCGACGAAAGTCACGGTGTCTGCACCGACCCCCATGCGCACGAGACCGCGTGCGCAGACCTGGAACAGTGGCGCGAGCGCGGCGTTGGCGGCGCGGTCAAGCATCCAGATTCACCACCTGTGCCCCGGGCGGCACGTCGGCCGCGTCATGCGTGACCAGCACCGCAGGCACGCGCCGCTCGCGCAGCGTCGCAAACGTGAACTCGCGCATCTGCGCACGCAGTGCCGCGTCGAGTTTTGAGAACGGCTCGTCGAGCAACAGCGCACGCGGCTGCGCGAGCAAGGCGCGCAGCAGCGAGACACGAGAGCGCTGACCCCCAGAAAGGCTCGACGGCAAGCGATCGCCAAAGCCGCTGAGGCCGGCTTCACTCAATGCAGCCTCGGCCGCGGCGATGCGCTTCTCACGCTGTCCCGCGGGCAGCGCGAATAACAGGTTGTCGCGCACGGTCATGTGCGGGAACAGCAGATCGTCCTGGAACAGCAGGCCGATGCGCCGCTGCTGGATCGGCGCGCCCGCGAGGGCTGCGCCATCCAGCCGCAACTCGCCGCTGGCTTCGAAGGGCGCTTCGAGCGTGCCGGCGATCCAGGCCAGCAGGCTCGACTTGCCCGAGCCGCTGGCGCCCATCACCGCCAGCACGTCGCCGGGTGCGATGCGCGCCGTCAAGCCGCGCAACAGGGCGCGGCTGCCGACGCTGATCGAGACCTGTTGCAGTTCAAGCGCCATGAGTCTCGATTCTGCGGTGCTGTCGGTGGCCTACGGCGGCTGCCAGCGCGAAGCCCATGGCCGGCAGCAGCGCCTGCAACAACGCAAACGCCGCCGCCGTGTGGCGCTGCCCGCCCGAGGCCAGCGTGACCGCCTCGGTGGTGACGGTGGCATGGCGCCCGGCGCCGATGAACTGCGTCGGTAAGTACTGGGCCACGCTGACGGCAAAACCGACGGCGAGGGCGGCGGCGATCGGTGCGGCCAACATGGGCGCCTTGATTCGCCACCAGAACGCTGCGCGCGAGCGGCCGAGCGCGAGCGCCGTGTGCTCGTAGCGCGCATCGAAGTGGCGCCATGCCGGTGCGAGCGCGACGAACATGTAGGGCAGCGCAACGAGGGTGTGCACCCAGGCCAGGCCAGCGATGCTGCCATCGAGTCGCAACGGCAACGCCAAGGTGTACAGGCCGACCATCAGCAGCAGCGAGGGCACGACCAGCGGCGCCAGCACCATCGGCATTGCGCGCGGGTCCCACGACGCCGGCGTGCACTCGAACCACAGCAGCACGAGCACGAGGGCGGCCAGCGTCGCAAAGGCGCCGAGCCCCGCCGACAGTCCGATCGTGCCCAGGCTCGAACTCACCTGTTGCCAGGCGCCTGCGGTCCACGACTGTGGGAGCAGCGCCGGAAAGGTCCAGACGCCGGTCGCAGAAGACAGTGCGAGCAGCAGTGCGACGACCGCATACAACGCGAGCAGCGTCCACCAGACCGTACGCGCGAGCGCGCTGCCGCTTCGCACCCGCTCTGCGCGCTGGCCGCTCGTTGCCTGCGCACGCCCTGCGCGTCGCAGCGCCGTTGCTGCGAACGCCAAAGCAAGCACACAGGCCAGCAACACGCAGGCCAGCAGCAATGCCATTGCCGCGCCTTCCGTGTTGCGCGCTGCATCGCCGTCTTGCAGCGATTGCCACGCGATCACGGCCAGCGTCGGCGGTGAAGCCGGGCCGACGATCAACGCCAGATCGACGACGGTCAGCCCGTAAGCCAGCACCGCCAGCAGCGGCCAGGCCAGGCGCGGCAGGAGCAGCGGCCACAGCACGCGCCACCACAGCGCGCCGTCGCTGTAGCCGAGCGTGCGCCCGCTGGCCAGCCAGCCGCGCAGTTGCAGCGCCAGCTCAGGCCGCGCCAGCAGCGCCACGGCACTCCAGAGCAGGAAGGGCGTTTCCTTGAAGATCAAGACGAGGGTGAGACCGACGCCATTGGCGTCGTTGACCGTCGGCCAATCCGGCGGCGCGCCCCAGCCCAAGGGCAACGCGAGCAAGCGTGCGATGACGCCGGCCGGCATGACGAGCAGGGCCAGGCCGATGGCAAACGCCGCATGCGGCACGGCCAGCAAATGGCCGAGCGTGCGGCTGAGCAGCGTCCAGGCGCGGCTGCCGTAGAGATGCGTCACCAGCCACAGCGTCAGTGCGAGCGAGATGAGTGTCGACACCAGCGCGGTGCCGATCGAGAGCATCACGGCGCGCGGCATCTGCGAGTCGCTGGCCAACGCCGACCACGCGCTGCCCGACACGCCTTGCCACACCGCCACCGGCAACGCCACGGCGATCGGCAGGGCAAACAGCAGGAGCGGTGGTGCGAGCCACGCCGCGCGAAGCGCGGCCTTCATCGGCGGTGCAGCATCAACCCTGTCCGTAGCGCTTCGTCCACTCACGCTCGATCGGATCAACCCACGAGCCATGCGGCTCGGGGATCGTCGGCGCGCTGGCCTTCAACTGGCCGGGCGCCGCACCGGCTGCAAACAACGCGCGGTCGGAGGCCGAGAGCTTGGCCACCGCCAGCACCGTCGGGTCGCCCCAATGTTTGATGTCAGCCTTGCGTGCTTGCGCGGCCGGCGAGAGGAAAAAGTTGGCCGCCACCTGCGCCGCTTCCTTGGCGCGCGCGTTGAACGGAATGGCCAGGAAATGCGTGTTGCCGATCGAGCCCTTGGCATGCTGGTAGGGCGTCACGGTGACCGGCAATCGCTTGGCCGCGATCTCGTTGGCGACTTCATTCGGGTTGAAGGTCAGCGAGATCGCCAGCTCGCCATCGGCCAGCATCTGCCGCATCACGGTGTTGCTGGCCGGGAATTGTTTGCCCTCTTTCCACAGGTGCGGGTGCAGCGCGTCGAGCGCGGCCCACAGCGGCGCGGTGGCGGTGGCAAAGGCGTCGGCACTGTAGGGCGCGTAGAACGGTTTGCGGTCGGCCACCGTTTCGATCAGCACCTGCTTGACGAACGTCGTGCCGTGAAACGCCGGTGGCTTCGGGTAGGTGAAGCGGCCGGGGGACTTCTTCGCCCACTCCAGCAACTCGGCGATGCTGGCCGGCGGTTTGGCCACACGCGCGCTGTCTGCGTAGAAGGTCAGTTGCGCCATGCCCCACGGCGCTTCCATGCCGTCCACCGGTTCGGAGAAATCGATGCGCGTCGTTGGCTTGCCCGTGGTGTCCACCGCGGCGTAGCTCGGCAGCTGCTCGCTCCACGGGCCGAACAGCAGGCCCTCTTTTTTCATCGCCAGAAAGTTCTCGCCGTTGATCCACACCAGATCGACCGTGCCGTCGCTGCTGCGGCCGGCGGTCTTTTCAGCGCGCACGCGCTTCACGGCTTCGGCGGTGTCGGTGATCTTGACATGCTCGAGCTTGACGCTCCAGCGCTGCGCCAGCTCGCCTGCAGCCCATTGCAGGTAGGCGTTGATGCGCTCGCTGCCGGCCCAGGCATTCATGAAAACCGTCTGGCCCTTGGCAGCGGCTTCGATCTTCGCCCAGGCGTCGGTGGCCGTCTGCGCGCGCGACGTCATGGCCCAGGGAGCTGCCGCTGCGGCGGCGATGAGCTGACGGCGTTGAATCAATGGCATCGGACTTCCTTGGATGTGCTGGGGCTTCAGGCGGCGCGAGTGTAGGGCGTCACTGCCAACAGTCGCGGCGCGACAAAGCGGTCGAGTGACCAGCGCCCTGGCCCCCACAGCAGCAGGCCGATGAGCAGGCTGCCCCAGAACACATGCTGCTGCAGGGCGGCGGGTGGAATGTCGGCCAGACTGACCACCGCCACCGCGTTGATGACGAACAGGCCCGCTGCCGCAAAGCGGCCCGCCAGACCGACCGCGAGCAACACCGGCAACGCCAGCTCACCGGCGGTGCCGAGCAGCGCGGCCACGCTCGGCGACAGCAGCGGCACTTGGTACTCGTCGGCAAACAGCGCCAACGTGGTCTCCCAGTCGCGCAGCTTGGTCAGGCCGGACGCGAAGAAGACCTGGGCCACGTACAGACGCGCCGCCAGTTGCGCCAGGGGCTGCGCCTGTTCAAGAGCCGTGATGGCTTGTCGGCCGGTGTGCAGCGCAGTGGTGATGAGGTTCATGGTGTCGAGGGGGTGAGAAGGGCCATCAGCCAGCGCGAGCGCAGTGCGCGTGCCAGCCATCGGTCAAAAGCAAAGTCAGCGCCTGCGGCATCGAGCGCAGCGGCAACGGAATGGCCGCGGATCAAGGCGGCGGTGAACAATGCGTCGGCGGCGTCGAGGGCTTCGACGTGAATGACAAAACCGTCGTCGCGCCAGACCAGGGCGGTTTCCTCGCTGCCGGCTTCGAACGCCGCGCGGACGCTGTCGAACGGTTCGCTGCGGTGGTGCGCACGCCATACGGTGGCGATGGGCCAGCAGCTTTCGATCACGTTGGCGCCGGCGGCAAGCTGCATCCGCAGCAGCGCCGGGTCGGTGGTGGTCAACGCATCGAGCGCCGGGGGCCAGGCGCATGAGACGTCGACGGCGCGGGTGGCTGCATGCACGGCCCAATCGAGCCGCGCGCTGTCGGCCAGGTAGGGCTCCTCGGCAAGCTGCGTGCTGGCGGCGATGAAGGCGGGCAGCGCGCCGCCCCATTCGCCGACATCGCCGCGCACGGGAGGCT
>JANOEG010000097.1:0-4000 GCA_031413095.1 Burkholderiales bacterium
CACGATCTTCTGGCGCTCGACGGCCGCCGTCGCTACGACGCGTTCTGTCAGCGCTTCCCGGCGCTCGCCGAGCGCGTGCCGCTGGTGCATCTGGCCACCTATCTCGGGTTGACCGATGTCTCGCTGTCGCGGCTGCGGCGCAACCCCGGTGCTGGCTGAACATTTGTTAAGGCGCCGGCTCCCGGTGCGCCGCACAGTGGCACCACCGATGACCCACTTCTGGAGCCGAGCATGAAGACCCGCCCTTTGTTCTATCGCAGCGCCATCGTTGCCGCTGTGCTCGCTGCGGTCAGCGCCGCGGTGCTGGCACTGATGGCGTCGCGCACCGAGGCCGACATTGCCGGCCATCGCCAGCGTGTTGTCCTCGAGGCGCGGCAGACGGTGCCGCGAGCCGTGTCGGCGACGTCGCTGGCAGCCCTGCCCGCGCCGGTGCAACGCTACTTTGCCTTCGCATTCCGCGGTGTTCGGCCGCCGGACGTGAGCCATGTCGAGTTGACGATGGAAGGCCGCTTCCGCCGCCCGCGCAGCGACACCTTCACGCCGACGCGCGCCGAACAGACGATCGCCGTGCACACGCCGGCGATGGTGTTCGCTGCCACCACGCCGCTGCTGCCCAGCGTGCCAGCGTTGACCGCGCGCGCCTACGACGCCTACGCAGGCGGGCAAATGGAAATGAAGGCCAAGTTGCTGGCGGCGATCACCGTCGTCGATGAACCGCGGTCGCCGACGCTCAACCGCATCTCGCTGCGCCGCTGGTTGCTCGAGAGCCCGCTCTACCCGATGGCGCTGCTGCCGGGCGGCGCTGTGCGCTGGGAGGCGATCGACGCGCAGTGCGCGCGCGCCGTGGTCACGCTGGGCGACGTCAGCGCGTCCCTGGTCGCGACCTTCGGCGACGACGGCCGCCTGTCGCGCTTCGATGCCGAAGAAGACGGCGACCTGCGAACGGCGTATCACGGCTCGGGCGAGCACGCGGCTCGCGATGACTACGAAGCCGTCGATGGCGTCATGATCCCCAAGCGCTTTGTCGTCGCACGCGCTGCGGGCGGCCGCATCCTGCCGTTCTGGGAGGGCCGCGTCACGCAGTTTCGATTTGTCGCCGCAGGAGGTGGCAGCGCGCCCACCGCGGACTGACCGTGTCGGTCGCTGCCCACCACTTGCGCAGCCGCCCAATGGCTTGACTAAGCAATCGTCGCGCGTGCGCGCAGTGCGAGTACCTCGTTGCCAGCCAGCGCCACGAGCACCAACGCGCCGCCGCCGAGTACAGCGGCCGTTGGCGCTTCGTTGGCGCCGAGCCAGGCCCAGGCGACGCCAAAGATGACTTCGAGCAAGGCCAGCAACGAGATCTCGGCGGCCGGCAGCGTGCGCGCCACCACGACCGACATCAGGCACGGAATCGCGAGCTGCACCACGCCCAAGAGCGCCAGCAGGCCGATGTCATGCGGCGAGGCCGTCAGCGGCCACGCCAGCGGCAGCGTGATCGCGGCCGACAGCAGCGCGCCGATCAACACCGCGGGCAACATGTCTGGCGCTTCACTGCGGCCGCGCAGGCTCTGGATCAGCGTCCAGTTGACGGCCGCGGCAATCGGCACGGCCAGGGCGACCAGCGTGCCGACAAGGTGATTGCCGCCCATCAGTTCCTGGCCGTACATCCATGCAATGCCAGCGCCGGCCAGTGCGATCGCGGCCCAGGTGCGCGCGGGGAGTTGGTGATGCAGCGCAAAGCGAGCGATCAGCGCGGTCAGCAGCGGCGCCAGCGCCATCGTCACCAGCACGTTGGCGACGGTGGTCAACGACAGGGCGAGCATGAAGGCCGTGAACATCACCGCCCAGCAGACGCCTGAGAGCCAGAGCGCTCTGCCGCCGCCACGCAACGACCGCCACAGCACCTGCGGGCCGCGCATGAAGCCGAGCAGGACGATCAGCGCCAGCGCGTTGAAGGCGCTGCGCCAGAAGGTGATCTCGAAGCTCTGCGCGCTGTCGAGCCAGCGTGTGACCACGCCGGCGATGCTCCACATCAGCGTGGCCAGCAGCAGCAGCGCCACGGCACGGCCGTGGGTCATCGGTCTCATGCCGCTTCGCGGCTGGCCCTCTTGCGGTCGTGCTCTTTCAGGAAGCGCTTGCGCAGGCGGATGCTCTTCGGCGTGATCTCGACCAGCTCGTCGTCCTCGATGAACTCCACCGCGTATTCGAGCGAGAGGTCGATCGCCGGCGTGATCTTGATCGCGTCTTCCTTGCCGCTGACGCGGAAGTTGGTCAGCTGCTTGGCGCGCACGGCGTTGACGACGAGGTCGTTGTCGCGGCTGTGGATGCCGACCAGCATGCCTTCATAGACCGGGTCGCCGGCCTTGACGAACATGCGGCCGCGGTCGTCGAGCTTGCCCAGCGCGTAGGTGACGATCTCGCCGTCGTCCTGGCTGATCAGCACACCGTTCTTACGCCCGGCGATCTCGCCCTTGTAGGCCTCGTAGCCGTCGAAGATGTTGCTGATGAGTCCTGTCCCGCGCGTCAGGTTCATGAACTCGTTGGAAAAGCCGATCAGGCCGCGCGCCGGGATGCGGTACTCCAGGCGCACGCGCCCCATGCCGTCGGTTTCCATGTTGACGAGTTCTGCCTTGCGCTCGCCCAAGGCTTGCATCACGCCGCCCTGATGACTGTCTTCGACGTCGGCGGTGACCAACTCGATCGGCTCGTGCTTCTCACCATTGACTTCATGGAAGACGACGCGCGGCTTGGACACGGCGAGCTCGTAGCCTTCGCGGCGCATATTCTCCAGAAGAATCGTCAGGTGCAATTCACCGCGGCCCGAGACTTCGAAGATGCCGTCTTCGTCGGTGTCTTTCACCTTGAGCGCGACGTTGCTTTGCAGCTCGCGCTGCAGGCGTTCCCAGATCTGGCGGCTGGTGACGAACTTGCCTTCGCGGCCGGCCAGCGGCGAGGTGTTGACACAGAAGTTCATCGTCAGCGTCGGTTCGTCAATCTTGAGCATCGGCAGCGGGCGCGGGTTCTCGATGTCGGTCAGCGTGACGCCGACGCCGATGTCTTCGATGCCGTTGACCAGCACGATATCGCCAGGCCCTGCGCTCTCGGCCGGCATGCGCACCAGGCCTTCGAACTTCAGCACCTGGTTGACGCGCGCCTTGCGCGGCGTGCTGTCCGGGCCTTCATACACAGCCACATCCATCATGGGCTTCAAGATGCCGCTGTGCACGCGGCCGATGCCGATGCGGCCGACGTAGCTCGAATAGTCAAGCGAGCAGATCTGCAACTGCAGCGGTTCGGTCTCGCTGCCTTCATGCGGGGGCACGTGCTCGACCACCGCGTCGAACAGCGGCGCCAGGTCGGTGCCGATCTCGCCTTGCGTGCGCGTGGCCCAGCCGTTCAGGCCCGAGGCGAAGATCACCGGGAAGTCGAGCTGGTCTTCAGTGGCGTGCAGTTTGTCGAACAGATCGAACGTCGCGTTGATGACGTAGTCGGGCCGCGCACCGGGGCGATCGACCTTGTTGACCACGACGATCGGCTTCAAGCCCAGCGCCAACGCCTTCTTGGTGACGAAGCGCGTCTGCGGCATCGGGCCTTCGACGGCATCGACCAGCAGCAGCACGCCATCGACCATCGACAGCACGCGTTCCACTTCACCGCCGAAGTCGGCGTGCCCGGGGGTGTCGACGATGTTGATGTGCGTGCCCTTCCATTTGACCGCGCAGTTCTTGGCCAGGATCGTGATGCCGCGCTCGCGCTCGAGGTCATTGCTGTCCATCACGCGCTCGGTGAGCTTCTCGTTTTCGCGGAAGGTGCCGGACTGGCGCAGCAGTTGATCGACCATCGTCGTCTTGCCGTGGTCGACGTGAGCGATGATGGCGACGTTTCGGATGCCGGGATTCGTGACAGCCATGAACTTTCCTTTTCGCCCGAAAAGCGGCGGTTCGTTTCTCAAGCCGTTCGTCGGATGGCCGTATTCCGCGGGTCTTGGCGTAAGAGAAACTTTTTACCTATACTAGGG